>DATDBV010000647.1:0-7775 GCA_036524715.1 Nakamurella sp.
CGGTTGCAGCGGGGGGACGAGGAACGACGGCATCGAAGACAGTCCTCTCGGTGGGTGGTTGGTGGGGATGACCCGAGAGCATGCCAGAGATGACTAGAAACTTGCAAGATGTGTAGTGTCCGAAGAAATTTCTGCGAGTCACGATCATGCACCTCCTTGTCGCTACGAAATTTCTACGAAGGGGCTTGACCATGCCTCGAAATTACTGCGAACGTAGGTCGTGCAGCAGGGAATGCCCCCCGACGGAGAGGGAAGGTCCGGATGACGCCCATCGCAGTGACCTCCCGAGCGATCCCGTCCGCCTTGCACCGAACTCGACCCGAGCCGCGCCATGCCGGCGCCGTGCCCGAGCCATCCCACCCGACGCACCGCCGCAGAAGGGCGAGCATGAACCACGCAGAACTCGAAATCCGGCTCCGGGAAACGGGAGTCGTGCCGGTGGTGACCATCCGCGACGCCGGGGACGCCCCGGCGCTGGGCCGGGCCCTGGCCGGCGGTGGTCTGCCGGTCGCGGAGATCACCTTCCGCACCGACGCCGCGGCCGCCGCGATCGACCTGCTCCGCCGGCATTGCCCGCAGGTGCTGGTCGGCGCGGGCACCGTGCTCGACGTGCCCACGCTGCGCCGCGCCGTCGACGCCGGCGCCCACTTCGCCGTCGCGCCGGGCTTCAACCCGGCCGTCGTCGATGCCGGCCGCGAGCTGGGCATCCCGGTGATCCCGGGGGTCAGTTCGCCGACCGACATCGAGGCCGCGCTGGCCCGCGGCATCGCTCTGGTCAAGTTCTTTCCGGCCGAGGCGGCCGGCGGCCTGCCGTTCCTGAAGGCCGTGTCCGCGCCCTACCGCGGAGTGTCCTTCATGCCCACCGGCGGCATCACCCCGGCCAACCTGCCCGACTACCTGGCCCAGCCGTTCGTCGCGGCCTGCGGCGGGTCGTGGATCGCCACCGAGAAGGCCATCACCGAACAACGTTTCGACGACATCACGGCCGCCGCCCGGACCGCCCGCGCGCTGGCCGCCCCTTACGTCCGATCTGCCCTTGAAACGAGGAGCGCATGAGCACCCAGGTCAGCACAGCCGCCACCGTCACCGGCATCGATTACGTCCCCGACTACCTCGCCACCCCGGGGACCGCCCTGGCCGGCAAGGTCGCAATCGTCACCGGCGGTGCCTCCGGCATCGGCGACGCCGTCGGCCGGGTCTTCGCCGCCAACCAGGCCAAGGTCCTGCTGGTCGACGTCGACACCGACCGGCTCAAGAAGGTCGTGGCGAGCATCCAGCATGGAGCAGGAGCCACCGAGGTCACCGTTGTGGGGGTCACCGCCGACGTCACCCAGGAGGCCGCCGTCCAAGCGATCTTCGCCCGGGCCATGGCCGACTGGGGCCGGGTCGACCTGGTCGTCAACAGTGCCGGCCGCGACTCGCTGTCCCCGCCGGTCACCGAGGTCACCCTGGATGAGTGGAACGCCACCATCGGCCCCAACCTCACTGCCGTCTTCCTGATGTGCCGCGAGGCGTTCCGGGTGATGGAGAAGCAGGAGACCGGCGGCCGCATCATCAACATGGGCTCCTCCTCGACCCGGCTCGCCTCCGGCCCCGGACACAGCCCGTACCGGGCGTCCAAGCACGGGATGCTCGGCTTCAGCAAGAACATCCTGCTGGAGGGCAAGGGCAAGAAGATCGGCGTGACGGTGATGAACCCCTCGCACGTGGCCACCCCGATGACCCAGATCATCGACAAGGGCCTGTACGACGGCGACATCCCCGCATACGTCGACGGCTGGCTGGACGAGCAGGAGATCCGCGACGGCATCCACGCCAGCTGCATCGACGTGGCCAACGTCGCCGAGGCCGCCCTGTACGTCGCCACCCGCACCCCGGACGTCACCATCCCGACCTTCTCGATGTACCCCACGCACAAGGCCCACCGCTACGGCATGGAAATCTGAGGACGCGACGATGAAGGCAGTCGTGCTCGACGCCCCCGGCGTCCTGCGTCACGGTGAGGTCCCCGACCCGCAGCCGTTCGGCGAGCGGCCGGTGCTGGTCCGCGTCGGTGCGGTCGGCGTCTGCGGATCCGATCTGCTGCGGGTCGGCCACGGCACCGCATACCACTACCCGCTGGTGCTCGGCCACGAGTTCTCCGCCGTGGTTGAACAAGTGCCGGCCGAGCAGCCGCCGGCCGGCTCCCGGTTCACCCCCGGGGACCGGGTCGCGGTGTTCCCGCTGCTGCCCAACCCGGCCGACCCGCTGACCGAGATCGGCGAGCCGGCCCTGGGTTCCGGTTACGACTACTTCGGCTCGCGCCGGGACGGCGGCCTGCAGGAGCTGCTCTGGGTGCCCGAACGCAATCTGATCCCGGTGCCCGAGACGATGCCCCTGCTGCACGCCGCCATGGTCGAACCGGCCGCGGTGGCGCTGCACGCGGTGCGCAAGCTCACCGTGCCGGCCGCCGGGTCCGCCCTGGTCATCGGGGCCGGTCCGATCGGCGCACTCGCCGCGCAGTGGCTGCGGGTGCTCGGCTGGAGCCGGGTGCTGGTGGCCGACGTCGACCCACGCAAGCGTTCCGTGATGGCCGGTCTCGGCTTCGAGACCATCGACGCCGGGCAGGGCACCGTCGAGCAGGTGCTGGCCCGCACCGGCCGCGGCGTCGACGCGGCCGTGGAGGCGAGCGGCCTGCCGGCCACCCTGCTGCAGACGCTGGAGGCCACCGCGCCGCGGGGTCAGGTGCTGATTCTGGGCGATCTGAAGGGGGACGTCACCATCCCGCGGGCGCTGATCTCCTCCCTGATCCGCCGTGAGCTGACCGTGTACGGCACCTGGAATTCCACCGTCGCGCCGGTCGGGCACAGCGAGTGGGACATGGTGGTGGACGCCATCGCCGGCGGCCGGATCTGCGTCGCCCCGCTGATCAGCCACGCCGCCGGACTGGAGACCGCGCCGGAACTGTTCGACGACCTGCTGGCCCGTCGCCAGTGGTCCAACAAGGTGCTGTTCGCCGTCAGCGAGCAGGCCCGGTCCGAGGCACGCGCCTGGGCGGGCCGATCGGAACTGGCGGGTGCCCGATGAGGGCCGCCGTCTTCCACCGGCCCGGCACGGTGGTCCTGGAGGACCGGCCGATCCCCGCGGTCGGTCCCGGCGACCTGCTGATCAGGGTGCACGCCGCCTCAGTCTGCGGCACCGACCTGCGCATCTTCAACTACGGCCACTTCAAGCTCGCCCCCGGCGAGCACCGGGTGCAGGGCCACGAGACGGCCGGCGAGATCGTCGCCGCCGGCAAGGACGTCACCGGGTACGCGGTCGGCGACCGGGTCGCCGTCACCCCGAACGTGGGCTGCGGCCGGTGCGCCATGTGCCGGCGTGGCCTCAACAACATGTGCCCGGACTACGAGGCGTTCGGCGTGAGTCTGGACGGCGGCTTCCAGGAGTACCTGCTGGTGCCGGCGTTCGCGGTGCAGCGGGGCAACGTGTTCGCGTTGCCGGCGGGATTGTCCTACGCCGAAGCGGCCCTGGTCGAGCCGTTCTCGTGCTGCCTGCGCGGGGTGGAGTCGGTGGCCGTCGGGCCGCAGGACGACGTGCTCGTCGTCGGTGCCGGTCCGATCGGCGCGTTCACCGTCATGCTGGCCAAGCTGGCCGGGGCCCGCCGGGTCATCGTCGCCAACCGCAGCCGTGGGCGACTGGAGCGGCTCGCCCGCTACGGGGCCGACACCCTGCTCGAGGTCGGCGACCGCGACCTGGTCGAGGCGGTGAAGGACGAGACCGGCGGCCGCGGTGTGGATGTCGCGATCACCGCGGCGTCCAGCCCGCAGGTGCAGGCGGACGCCGTCCAGTTGCTGGCCACCCACGGCCGGCTGAACTTCTTCGCCGGGCTCAGCGGGACGAACGGGGTACCGACGGTGCCCATTGACACCAACCGGGTGCA
This sequence comes from Nakamurella sp., assembly GCA_036524715.1. GTDB lineage: Bacteria > Actinomycetota > Actinomycetes > Mycobacteriales > Nakamurellaceae > Nakamurella. The sequence continues at coordinate 3,920 of DATDBV010000647.1, forward strand.
CTACCAGGGCCTGACGCTGACCGGCACCACCGGTTCGAGCAACGCCGACTACGAGCGGGCGCTGCGGATCGTGGGCGAGCGCCGGGTTGACCTGTCCGGGCTGCTCACCCGGACGTTCTCGATCGAGGACATCACCGACGCCTTCGCCTACGCGGCGTCCGGTCCCGGCATGAAGGCCGGGATTGCCTTCGGCACCGACCCTTCCGCCCGGGCGGCGGAACTCGAGCAGGCAGGAGCCCTCGCATGACAACGGAGTATGTGATGGCGATGGACGCCGGGACCACCGGCATCCGGTCCATCCTGTTCGACAAGGCCGGGAACGTGGTGGCGCAGGCCAGCCAGGAGTTCGGCCAGATCTACCCGCGCCCGGGCTGGGTGGAGCACGACCCGGTGGAAATCTGGAACACCCAGCTCACGGTGGCCCACAAGGTGCTGGACCTGGCCGGGATCGGGGTCGAGCAGATCGCCGCCATCGGCATCACCAACCAGCGGGAGACCACGGTCGTGTGGGACCGGTGCTCCGGCCATCCGGTGTACAACGCGATCGTCTGGCAGGACCGGCGTACCGCCGGCCGGTGCGACGAACTGAAGGCGGCCGGTCTGACCGACCACGTCCGGTCGACCACCGGCCTGGTGATCGACGCCTACTTCTCCGGCACCAAGATCGATTGGATCCTGCGGAACGTGCCCGGCGTGCGGGAGCGCGCCGAGGCCGACGAGCTGATGTTCGGCACCGTGGACAGCTGGCTGATCTGGAACCTGACCGGCGGTGCCGGCTCGGCGGAGGCCGTGCACGTGACCGACTACTCGAACGCATCCCGCACCATGCTGTTCGACATCAACCGGCTGGACTGGGATCCGGTCCTGCTCGACGAACTGGACATCCCCCGGTCCCTGCTACCCCGGGTGCGGCCGACCAGCGAGGTGTACGGGCTGACGGACGAGTCCGTCTTCTTCGGCGCCCGCATCCCGGTCGCCGCGGCCGTCGGCGACCAGCACGCCGCACTGTTCGGGCAGACCTGCTTCGAGCCCGGCATGATCAAGTCCACCTACGGCACCGGCGCCTCGCTGCTGATGAACACCGGTGACGCGCCGGTGTTCTCGGAGAAGGGGTTGCTCACCACCGTCGCCTGGGGCCTGGACGGGCAGGTGCAGTACGCGCTGGAGGGACTGATTTTCGTCTCCGCCGCCTCCATCCAGTGGCTGCGGGACGAGCTGAAGATCGTCTACGACTCCGCCGACACCGAGTACGCGGCGATGCGGGTGCCGGACACCAAAGGCGTCTACTTCGTGCCGGCGTTCGTCGGGCTCGCCGCCCCGTACTGGGACCCCTACGCCCGCGGCGGCATCCTCGGCCTGAACTTCGGGGTCAACCGCAACCACATTATCCGCGCCGCGCTGGAGGCGATCGCCTACCAGATCCGGGATCTCACCGACGCGATGCAGACCGACTCCGGCATCCCGCTGGTCGAGTTCAAGGTCGACGGGGGAGCTTCGAAGAATAACTTCCTCATGCAGTTCCAGGCCGACCTGCTCGGCGTGCCCACGCTGCGGCCCGTCGTCACCGAGTCCTCCGCCCGCGGCGCCGCGTTCCTGGCCGGTCTCGCCGTCGGATTCTGGGCCGACCGCGTCGAACTGGTCGATTCGTTCCGGCTGGACCGCCGGTTCGAGCCCGAAATGAAACAGTCCGACGCCGACCGGCTGCACTCAGGCTGGCTCCGCGCGGTCGAGCGCGTGCGCGACTGGGAGGAGCACTGATGGCCGCACCCACCCGGACGCCGGTGCAGTTCCGGCCGGCCGACGCCCCGACGTTCTACTTCATCGGGGTCAGCACGGCGAAATCGTCCATCCGCCGGGTCTTCCCGGCCTGGGCCCGACATCTGGGCCTGGATGCCCGCCTGGACGGCATCGACCTGGCCCTGGACGACGACCCGGCGAACTACCGGACCGTCGTGCAGGGCATCAAGGACGACCCCCACTCGCTCGGCGCGCTGGTCACCACCCACAAGCTGAACCTGTATCGGGCGGCCGCCGACCTGTTCGACGAGGTCGGTCCGGACACACAGACCCTCGGCGAGGTCAGCAGCATTTCCAAGCGGCGTGACGCACTCTATGGGGACGCGAAAGACCCGATCACCTGCGTGCTTTCGCTCGACGCGGTCGTCGGCGACGGCTACTGGGAGCGGTCCGGTGCGCACCTGCTGCTCCTCGGCGCCGGCGGCAGCTCGCTCGCGCTGACGCTGGCGCTGCACCGCCGGGCGCAGGCCGGTCAGCAGGTGCCGGCCCGGATCGTGGTCAGCAACCGCCGGCCGGGCCGGATCGAGGAGATGCGGGAGATCCACGACCGGATCGGCTTCTCGATCCCGGTCGAGTACCGGGTCGCCCCCGATCCCGTCGACAACGACGCCCTGGTCGCCGCGCTGCCGGCCGGGTCGGTCGTCGCGAACGCCACCGGGCTGGGCAAGGACCGGCCGGGATCCCCGCTCACCGACGCCGTCCGGTTCCCCGACGCGGCGAAGGCGTGGGACTTCAACTACCGCGGCGACCTGGTGTTCCTCGACCAGGCCCGGGCCCAGGCCGGTCACGGCGTGACCGCCGTGGACGGCTGGTTCTACTTCCTGCACGGCTGGACCCGGGTGATCGCCGAGGTCTTCGCCTCCCAATTGCGCACCGACATCCCCACCGCCGGGCCGGAATTCGACGAACTCTCGCGAATCGCCCGGGCCGCCACCGCGTCCTGAATCGCCCTCTCCACCGACAGTGCCGTCACTCCCGACAGGAGATCCACACCCATGCGCTCCCACCGAAAGTCCCTGCGCCGATCGCTGCTCGCCGCAGCCTGCGCCCTCACCCTGATCGGCACCTCCGCCTGCGCCCTGACCGGCGGCGGCTCCAGCAACTCCTCGGCGGCGGCCACCGACGCCTCTCTCGCGGCCGGCTCGGGCACCGCCCCCACCTACCCGACGCCGATCCCGCTGGCCGACGGCGCGGCGGCCTCCCTGGACAAGCTGACGTTCGACGGGGGCACCCCGACCATCGCGTACCTGCCGATGGGCACCGAGTTCAACTACCATTTGGCGCTGTACGAGGGCATCAAGTCGGTGCCCGGCGCCGAGAGTTTCATGCTCTCGCCCTATTCCGGCAGCGACCAGGCCGGGCAACTGGGCATGTTGCAGGACGTCACCTCCCGTCCCGACGTCGACGCGATCCTGCTGATCAGCTTCGACGAGCACTCCCTCGCGCCGCTGGTGCAGAAGGCGGTCGACGCCGGCAAGGCCGTCATCATCATCAACTCCGACATCCCGAACTACCCCTCGCCGGTCGACGGCGTCGTCGGGGTGTCACAGCGGGTGGCGAACAAGGCCCTGGCGCAGTGGGCGGTCCAGAGTTCGGACGGAAGCCCGCACCAGGTGGGCATTCTCAACGGTGAGCCGAGCTACCTGGACACCGAACGATCCGGGGGCTTCGTCGACGGGCTGGCCGGGTCGAACTGGACGGTCAAGACCCAGATCAACGGCGGCTGGAGCGTGGAGAAGGGCAACACCGCGGCGATGGACCTGCTGCAGGCCAATCCCGACGTCACCGTGCTGTACGCGGCGAACGACTACATGGCCGAGGGTGCGGCGCTGGCCGTCAAGGCCCTGGGTCGCGACGACGTGCAGGTGTACGGCTACGACGGTGACACCGCCGCCATCGAGGCGATCGCCAAGAACGACGGCATCACCGCCACCACCAACACCAACCCGGTGCAGATGGGCGCGATGGCCGCGCAGTACGCGATCGACCTGCTCAACAAGAAGGCCGCGGTCGGATACGTGGACGCGCCGACCGAGATCGTCACGTCGGCGAACGCCAC
>DATDBV010000648.1:0-4434 GCA_036524715.1 Nakamurella sp.
ACTGCAGGACGGACCGGTTCTCCATCCGGGCCCACTCCACCGGGCAGACCGAGGCGACCGGCCGGTCGCAGATGACCATGCCGCCGGAATGGATGCTCAGGTGCCTGGGGTAGTCCTGGATTCTTTGCGCGAGGGCCATCACGTCCTTCGGGACGCCGCCGGTTTCCTGCCCGGCGAGCGGCGTCCAGCCGTCCAACTGCTTGGAGTAGGCGTCCTGCTGACCGGGCGAGTGGCCCAGCGCCTTGGCCATGTCCCGCACCGCCATCCGCGGTCGGTAGGTGTTGACGTTGGCGACCTGAGCGGCCCGATCCCGGCCGTACTTGCCGTAGACGTACTGGATCACCTCCTCCCGCCGGTCGGACTCGATGTCCACGTCGATGTCCGGCGGGCCGTCCCGCTCCGGCGCGAGGAACCGTTCGAACAGCAGCTCGTAGCGAACCGCGTCGACGGCGGTGATGCCCAGCGCGTAGCAGACTGCGGAGTTGGCGGCCGACCCGCGGCCCTGGCACATGATGCTGCTGCGGCGACAGAAGTCGACGATGTCGTTGACGATCAGGAAGTAGCCGGGGAAGTCGAGCCTGGCGATGATCGACAGCTCCTTCTCGATCTGCGCGTACGCATCCGGCCGCTGCTCGGGGGGGCCGTATCTTCCGGTGGCGCCGGCCAGGGTGAGTTGCCGCAGGTGGGAGTTCTCGTCGTGACCCGGCGGCACGTCGTAGGGCGGCAGTTTCGGCGCCACCAGGTGCAGGTCGAACGAGCACTCCCGCCCGATGGCGGCGGCGGTGGGCACCGCGGTCGACGCGGTGCGCTACGAGTTGCTGTTCGAACGGTTCCTGGCGCCGGAGCGGGACGGCCCGCCGGACATCGACGTCGACATCGAGTCCGACCGGCGGGAGGAGGTGATCCAGTACGTCTACCGCAAGCACGGCCGCGAGCGGGCCGCGCAGGTCGCCAACGTCAACACCTACCGGCCGCGGATGGCGGTGCGGGACATGGCCAAGGCGCTGGGTCACTCGCCCGGCCAGCAGGACGCCTACTCCAAGCAACTGGACGGCTGGACCCCGCTGGCAGGCCAACAAGGAGACGGCATCCCGGACGACGTGATGAAAATGGCGAGAAGAATCCAGGACTACCCGCGACATCTGAGCATCCACTCCGGCGGCATGGTGATCTGCGACCGGCCGGTGTCCCAGGTGTGCCCGGTGGAGTGGGCGCGGATGGAGAACCGGTCCGTCCTGCAGTGGGACAAGGACGACTGCGCCGCCATGGGCCTGGTCAAGTTCGACCTGCTGGGCCTTGGCATGCTCTCGGCCCTGCACTACGCGGTCGACCTGATCCGCGAGCACGAGGGTCTCGACGTCGACTTCGCGCAACTGGACCTGGAGGAACCCGCGGTCTACGAGATGCTGCAGAAGGCGGACTCGGTGGGGGTGTTCCAGGTGGAGTCCCGCGCCCAGATGGCCACCCTGCCCCGGCTGAAGCCGCGCACGTTCTACGACCTGGTCGTCGAGGTCGCGCTGATCCGCCCCGGCCCCATCCAGGGCAACTCGGTGCACCCCTACATCCGCCGCCGCAACGGCCTGGAACCCGTCACCTACGACCACCCGGTCATGGCGAGGTCGCTGGCCAAGACGCTGGGCATTCCGCTGTTCCAGGAGCAGCTGATGCAGCTGGCCGTCGACGTCGCCGGTTTCGACGCCGGAGAGGCCGACCAACTGCGCCGGGCGATGGGCGCCAAGCGGTCCACCGCAAAGATGGAGAAACTCAAAGAGCGCCTGTACGCGGGGATGCGAGCCAACCACGGCATCGAGGGTGAGGTCGCCGACCGCATCTACGAGCGGCTGCTGGCGTTCGCCAACTTCGGGTTCGCCGAGTCGCACGCCCTGTCGTTCGCGGCGCTGGTGTTCTACTCGTCCTGGCTCAAGCTGTACCACCCGGCCGCGTTCTGCGCCGCGCTGCTGCGGGCCCAGCCGATGGGCTTCTACTCGCCGCAGTCGCTGGTCGCCGACGCCCGCCGGCACGGGGTGACGGTTCGCCGCCCCGACATCAACGCCTCCAATGCCTACGCCGACCTGGACACCCTGGACGGCAAACCGGCGGTCAGACTGGGCCTGGACGAGGTGCGCACCATCGGCGACGAGCTGGCGGAAAAAGTCGTCACGAAAAGGCCGCCCGGCGGCTACCGCAGCCTGGACGAGCTCACCAGGACCGTCACCATGACCGCGCAGCAGGTCGAGGCGTTGGCCACCGCCGGCGCGCTCGACGCCGTTGCCGGCACCAGAAGAAGCGCGCTGTGGGCGGCCGGCGCGGCGGCGGGGGAGCGGGCCGGCACCCTGGACCTACCCGAGCCGGAGGCGCCGGCGCTGCCCGGGATGAGCGACATCGAGCTGACCGTCGCCGACATCTGGGCAACCGGCATCTCCCCGGAGACGTACCCCACCGAGTTCTCCAGGGACCAGCTCGACCGGTGGGGGGTCAAGACCGCCACCGGCCTGAAGGACACAGAGCACGGATCAAGGGTGCTGGTCGCCGGAGTGGTCACCCACCGGCAACGCCCGGCCACCGCGTCCGGGGTCATCTTCATCAACCTGGAGGACGAGACCGGGATGCTCAACGTCATCTGCTCGGTCGGCCTGTGGGCCAGGTACAAGCAGATCGCCCGCGGTTCGTCGGCCCTGCTGGTCCGCGGCGTGGTGGAACGCGCCGGAGGCGCGATGTCGATCGTCGCCGACCGCATCGCCCGGGTGAACCTGATCGCCGCCACCCCCTCCCGCGACTTCCGCTGACCGGACCTGGCACGATCAAAGGAATGAGCGAGGTGTACGAGAAGGCGGCGCTGTCGCTCATCCTGGCCGACTTCGCGGTCGCCGATCAGCTGGGCAAGCTGCAGATGGTCGGCGGCGGGCTGCAGCTCGTCGGCCGCGATCACAGCACCGGGGCGTCCGCCGCGTTCGCGCTGGTGGTGAGCCTGACGTTCCCGCCTGAGTTGTTCAACGAGCAGTACGCCTTCGAGGTCGTCCTGGAAGACACCGCCGGCAACCCGCTCGAGCTGGCCGAGTCCGCCGCGGTACCCGGCAGCCGGGTGATGCGGTTCGGGCAGACCCTGCAGATCGAGGAGCCCAACTTCCGCGGCAGCGGGGTCCCCCGGCGCTCGCTGCCCACCCGCTCGCACGTCGTCCTGTACTTCAACACCGGGCTGCCGCTGCCGCCCGGCCGGGTGCTGGTCTGGCGGGCCCGCATCGACGGTGAGTCCAAGCCCGACTGGACCGTGTCGTTCTTCGTGCCCGCGCCGCCGCCCGCGCCTGTGCTTGGCTGAATCCATGCGCATCGCCACCTGGAACATCAACTCGATCCGCGCCCGGCACGACCGCGTGCTGGCCTGGCTCGAGCGCAGCGACGTCGACGTGCTGGCGTTCCAGGAGACCAAGATCGACGACGCCCGGTTCCCGGTCGAATCGTTCGAGAAGCTGGGTTACCGGGTGGCCCACCACGGCACCAACCAGTGGAACGGCGTGGCCATCGCCTCCAGGATCGGCCTGGACGACGTGCAGGTCGGCGTGCCCGGCTTGCCGTCCTTCGGCGACGACACCGTGGCCGAGGCCCGGTCGATCGGCGCGGTGTGCGCCGGCATCAGGGTGTGGAGCCTGTACGTGCCCAACGGCCGCGCCGTCGACGATCCGCACTACCACTACAAGCTGCACTGGCTGGCGGTGCTGCGTGACTACGCCGAGAAGCAGTTGGCCAACGAGCCGCACCTGCAGATGGCACTGTGCGGCGACTTCAACATCGCGCCCACCGACGACGACATCTGGAGCGTCGAGTACTACCAGGGTTCCACCCACGTCACCGGACCCGAGCGGCAGGCGTTCACCAGCGTGGTCGACGCCGGGTTCACCGACGTGGTCCGCCCGTTCCACCCCGGGCCGGGCGTGTACACGTACTGGGACTACACCCGGCTGAGTTTCCCGAAGCGGCGGGGCATGCGGATCGACTTCGCCCTGGCCAGCCCGGCGCTGGCGGCCAGGGTCACCGGCGCGCAGATCGACCGCGAGGAACGCAAGGGCAAGGGCCCGTCCGACCACGCCCCGGTGATCGTCGAGCTGCGGGACGCCTGATGGTCCGGATCCTGGTGCTCGAGCACGACACCACCGACCAGGTGCAGCGGCTGGGCGATTGGCTGGTCGAGGCCGGCGCCGAGCTGGTCATCCGCCGGCCGTACGCGGGCGACGAGATCCCGGATGCGGGCTTCGATGCGGTGGTCTGCATGGGCGGGCAGATGAGTGCCGGGGCCGACGAGGCGACGCCCTGGCTGCCGGCGACCAGACGACTGCTGCGCAGGGCGATCGCCGACGGCACGCCCACCCTCGGCGTGTGCCTGGGCGCGCAGCTGTTGGCCCAGGCCGGCGGCGGCACGGTGGAACGAGGCGCGGACGG
>DATDBV010000649.1:0-5144 GCA_036524715.1 Nakamurella sp.
GCGGAACTACCATGACTACGTGGCGGAGCAGGCCGACCGGCAGGGGTGGAGCGCTGGTCATTGCCCGGACATGCCTTCATGCCGGTTTATCCCGGCGCTTTCCCCAACCGAAGTCCAGCGGGGCCTGGGCGAGGTAGGAACCGGCTGTCGACCGAACTCGACAAGCTCGGCCGCAGGATCACCGCGTACGGCACCATCGCGATCGGCTGGGTGCTGATGCTCAGCGCCATCCGGTGGATGCCGTTCCCACCGGTATCACTGACTGTGACGGGCCGTTCCACGGTTTGCGGTGGCGGCGCCGTTCATGCGGCGGGAGTCCTGCTTGGTGATGTCGCGCCTGGCCGATTCGCGGGCCAGGCGCCTGGCCTGTTTGAGGTAGCTGTCGGCGGGGATATCGCCGTTGATCCATTCGGCGGTGAGGTCGTCGAGGGCCGGTCCGGTGATGGGCCTGCTCACGCCGCCGCCCCCCGGGCCGCTTCGCAGGCTCGGCCACCCTGTCGGGGGCGCCGGCGCCTGTGTCGATGGTTCGCTCCGTTGATGAGCCCTCCCGCCCGCCCTGCGCTCACGCCGCCGCCTCCCCGGGCTGCTTCGCAGGCTCGGCCACCCTGGTTCACTCCGTTGATGGGCCCGCCCGCCCGCCCTGCGCTCACTTCGACCACCTCCTGGATGTCAAGAATACGGTCAGCGCGGCACGGTGGCGTCGAGTGCGGCGCGGGCCGACGCGACCAATTTGGCCAGCACACGGACGGTGGCGATGTCCTTCTCGGAGAAGGCATCGACCCGGGGCGAATCGACCGTCAGCATGCCGAACGGACGGTCGTCGGTGCGGACCGAGAACGCGATGACCGAGCGATAGGTGCTGCCAGGTGAAGGCCGCACCGTGGGGTTCGCCCGGGCGTCGGCGACGTAGACGAATTCGCCTCTGGTGATCAACCGGACGATCGCCCGCGCATCGGGACTGCCCGGTTCGAACCTGGCCCGCTGGGTGGTCGGGCCATTGGCGAACACGCGGGTCACCACATCGTCGGCCAACTCGTAGTAGGCGGCCCGGGTGGCGGGAGGCAGCAGGTCGCACAGCGCCTCGACGGCGAGGGTGTACACGCTGGCGAACAGGGTCCTGCGCTGCTGCCGGTCCGAGGTGACAAGCATCCGCGCGATCACGTCGGCGATGGGTGTCAGGGTGTAGTTGACGAGTTGCCCGTACTCGGCGACGGCGTCCTCGCGGTCCTGCCGGGCCTGCTCCTGGGCGCGTTCCGCCTGCCGTAGCTCATCGTCCCGGATGGCGATATCGAGTCGTTCGACCAGCGCAGCCCCGACCAGGCAGGTGGCGGCAGACAGCGCGAGGCCGATGTTCGCGGCGGTGCCTGCCCCGAAGCCGCACAGGCTCGCGCCGGCCACGAATGCGATCTTGACGAGGGTGAACCACGTCCCTCGGTGCGGGACCGCGGCGACCGTACGGAGCCAGGGACGCAGCGATCGGACGGTCGGCGGACTGTTCGACGTCGGCTCCGGTGTGCCGCCGACGGGTTCGGTGGTGCTGGGACGGGTGCTCACACCACATTCTGTCGCTTTGAAATCTCACTTCGATCACCAACCGTGGCGAGCTGCCCTCTCGGCTCGGCTCGCCCCGGGTCGCCCACTGACCGCTGATGATCAGCGATGCCACGGGCATGGCGATGGTGGGCCGGTGGCACCGTGCGTTCTCAACCGGTCGGCCGCCCACGGGCGGCCATCGGCACATAGTCGCGGGCGGTGGGGCCGGTGTAGACCTGCCGCGGGCGGCCGATCTTGGTCGCCGGATCGTTGATCATCTCGCGCCAGTGGGCGATCCAACCGGGTAGTCGTCCCAGCGCGAACAGCACGGTGAACATGTTGGGCGGGAAGCCCATCGCCTGATAGATGAGCCCGGAGTAGAAGTCGAGATTGGGATATAGCTGGCGGGACAGGAAGTAGTCGTCCGACAGCGCGACTGCCTCGAGCAGCTGGGCGAGTTCGAGCAGTTCATCCCCGGCCCCGAGTTCGTTGAGCACGTCAGCGGCGCTGGCCTTGACGAGCGCCGCACGCGGGTCGTAACGCTTGTAGACCCGGCTCCCGAATCCCATCAGCCGGACCCCCGGCTGCTTGTTCTTGACCCGCTCGACGAAGGCCTTGACGTCACCACCCTCACGACGGATCCGTTCGAGCATCTCCAGCACGGCCCGGTCGGCCCCGCCGTGCAGCGGCCCGAGCAGGGCGTTGATGCCGGCGGATATCGAGGCGTACAGGTTGGTGTGGGCCGAACCGACGAGCCGGACGGTTGCCGTTGAACAATTCTGCTCGTCGTCGGCGTGCAGGATGAGCAGCCGGTCCAGGGCGCGGACCAGCGTGGGGTTCACCTCGTACGGTTCGGCCGGGAAGCCGAAGGACATCCGCAAGAAGTTCTCGAGGTAGCCGAGGGAATGGTCCGGATACAGCAGCGGTTGCCCAACCGATTTCCGGTATGCGTAGGCGGCGATCGTCGGCAGTTTCGCCAGCAGCCGCACCGATGACAGCTCCACCTGCTCGGGGTCGAACGGGTTCAGCGCGTCCCCGTGGAAGGTGGACAACGCGCTCACCGCACTGGACAGCACCGACACAGGGTCGGCGTTGCGGGGGAACCCGTCGAAGAAGTGCTTCAGGTCCTCATGCAGCCATGTGTGCCGGCCGATCCGTCGGCTGAAGGCCTGCAGTTCGGCCAGGCTGGGCAACTCTCCGTTGATCAACAGGTAGCTGGTCTCCAGGAAGTTCGAGGACTCGGCGAGCCGCTCGATGGGATACCCGCGGTAGCGGAGAATCCCGGCCTCCCCGTCGATGTAGGTCACCGCCGACGTGGTCGACCCGGTGTTGGCGAAACCCCGATCGAGTGTCACGACGCCCAGCGTGGACAGCAGCCCGGAGATGTGCACCCCGGATGGGCCGGCGGTGCCTCTGACGACGCTGGCCTCGAGCCGCGCGCCGGCGTAGTCGATGCCGGCGTGGGCACCGTCCGGCGCCTCGGGCGACGGCGCCCGCGGGACAGTGGAGGTCGTGCTCCTGCCATGGGATGTGCGGGGCGGGGGCCCGCTTCCCTCGGTGCGTTCTGCCATCGGATCCGGCCTCTGCCTCCCGTCGACAACGGACAGCCTCATCGTGGCACGCTGCGCAAGCCCGGGCGACGGCTGCACGGTCAGAAACTGCTGGCCCACAGGCGTGCGTAGGCGCCTCCGGCCCCGATCAGGGCCGCGTGGGTTCCGTCCTCGATGATGCGGCCGCGGTCCATGACCAGGATTCTGTCGCAGGTCATGGCCTGCGACAGGCGGTGCGCGATCACGAGTCCGGTGCGATCGCGCAGCGCGGCGTCGGCGGCGCGGTCGAGCAGTCCGGCGTGGGTGGAGCCGGCTTCGGCGGTGGCTTCGTCCAGGATCGCCAGGTCCGGGTCGGCGAGCACCACCCGAGCCAGCGCGATCTGCTGGGTCTGCGCGGCGGTCAGCTCATGTCCGATGGTCCCCAGCGGTGTCTCCAGTCCTTGCGGCAACATCCGCGCCAGGCCGGCCGCGCCGGTGGCCTCGAGCGCGGAATGCACCTCGTCGTCGGTGACCCGCGGCGCCGCGAGGGTGAGATTGTCGCGGAGGGTGCCGGCGAAGACGTGCGCCTCCTGGTTGATGACCGCGGTGCGGTGCGGCGCGGCCACCATCCCGGTGTGCGGCTCGTGGATACCGGCGACGACGCCGGCCAGCGTGGTCTTCCCCGCGCCGGATGAGCCGACCACCGCGACCCGCTCCCCCGGCATGATCGTCAGTTCGATGCCGTCGAGCGCGGGCCGGTCGCCGTCATAGCTGAAGCTGACCCCGCACAGCCGCACCGCCGGTGACGTCCCGGCGGGTGGATCGAGCCGGTGCCCCGCGACTACTCCGGGTCGGCGCGCACCCACCGGGCAGCGAACCCGTGCTCGAGCTGATGGTCGACCGGCTGGTCGAATACAAGGCCCAGGTCCGCGAGGTCTCCCCGGCCGAACTCGGCGACGCCATCGACGCCGCCCTGGCCGATCAGGCCTCGGTCGTCATCGCCCGCGACCTGGACCCCGCCCTGGCCGAGCCGACCGGACGCCGCGGCCGCGCCGTCAGGGTGGACGGTGACCCGACCGTGCTGACCCCGGCCGAACTGGACGCGATCGACGCGGTGGTGTCCACCGCCCAGGTGGCCATCGCCCTGTCCGGGACGATCGTCCTGGACCCCGGACCGGGGCAGGGCCGGCGGGCCATCACCCTGGTCCCGGACTTCCACCTGATCGTGCTGTACGCGGACCAGGTGGTGCAGACCGTGCCCGAGGCGATCGCCCGGCTGGACCCGGTCCGGCCGCTGACCATGATCGCCGGGCCGTCCGCGACCAGCGACATCGAGCTGGAGCGAGTGGAGGGGGTGCACGGCCCGCGGACCCTGTACGTGGTCATCGTCCGGTAGTCGACCGGCGACACCGTGATCGAGGGGGCGTGTGTGTAGGGCGCCGTCCGGGAAGCAGCGGGAGGGAGGGGAGTCGAGCCAGAGTAATCCCCAAGGTCTCGACTCACATGTTGCGGCGGGGCGGCGGGCCTCCCCGGGTCAGCGCACTTCTTGGTCTCGACCGGCGGACGGTTCAGCCCGACCGTCCCGGGCCTCCGGGCCGAACCCGGCTGGGAGAGCAGACGTCTGGACCACCGACAACACCCATCCGACTGAAGTGACAACCAGGAGAACCGTGATGAGGGAGCCCGCAGCGATGACACCCTTGCTGACACCCGGCAAGCACGATCCGATCTGCATCGGCAAAGGCATGACCAACCGGGAGATCGGGCAACGGCTGGGACTGGCCGAACAGACAATTAAGAACTCTGTCACGCTGATCCTGGCCCCCATCGGTGTGACCCGCCGCGCTCACGCCGCTAACGCAAGAGATGGCTGGCTGTCCCGTGACACGCAGATCGGCCCGTTGTCATCCAATGCGGCCCGTTCGATGACCTTGCCACTATGGTTGGCCCAAGATCATGATCGTTTCGCTTGAGTGGTCGGGTGGTGCGGCCTGTTGGGCGCGGCCGGGTACCGCGACCACCGTGGCCGTCTTGCCCAGATCCACAAGAGCAGCTTTCTTGAACTGCTGGTGTGGATGTCGG
>DATDBV010000650.1:0-8581 GCA_036524715.1 Nakamurella sp.
CGGTCAGCGCCAACTGAAGCTGCTCGCGCAGCGAATTGGGGTCGGAGTCGGCGCCGGACAGGCTGTTCTGGACGGTCTGCCGGGCGTTCTCGATCTCGATCGCGGCGGCGTCGATCTTGGACTGGAGCAGGCCGGCGGTGATCTGCTGTTGAAGGACGAGCCCGAGTGTGATCATGACGACGGCCGACAGGCTCAGGGTGAGCACCACCACCCTGACCAGGAGCGAGCGGCTCCAGAACGCGATCCGGGACCGGGCGGTGGTCAGCCCCCGGAGCAGCCGGTCCCGCAGGCGGGCCGGCCAGCCGCCGGCGGCCGACCGGTGCGGGTCCGGGGGTGGCGGGCCCTCCGATGGGGTCCGCTCCGTGCTCGTCGGGGCCGGCTCAGTGGTCACGACTCAATAATCGCCCGACGCGCTGGTCGACCCGCGTCGCCCGCCGCGGACCCCTCCAGAAAAGGAAAGTCCCACGAATCGAGGGTTTCCTGCTGAACACCGCCCGGGGGAAGCCTTGCTCACACCGCGCCGGCCCGATAGCCGACCCCGCGGACGGTGACGACCACCTCCGGATGTTCGGGATCCTTCTCGATCTTGGATCGCAGCCGCTGCACATGCACGTTGACCAGCCTGGTGTCGGCGGCGTGCCGGTATCCCCAGACCTTTTCCAGCAGCACTTCGCGGGTGAACACCTGGCGCGGCTTGCGGGCCAGGGCGACGAGCAGATCGAACTCCAGCGGGGTGAGCGGGATCGGCTCGCCCTCCCGGGTGACCTGATGGCCGGGCACGTCGATGTCCACGTCGGCCACCCGCAGGCGCTCGGCCGACCCGACATCGGCGCGACGCAGCCGGGCCCGGATGCGCGCGGTGAGTTCCTTGGGCTTGAACGGCTTCATCACGTAGTCGTCGGCCCCGGACTCCAGGCCGAGCACGACGTCGACCGTGTCCGTCTTCGCGGTGAGCATGATGATCGGGATGCCGGATTCGGCGCGGATCTCCTTGCACACGTCGAGCCCGGACACCCCGGGCAGCATCAGGTCCAGCAGGACCAGGTCCGGATGCACGTCGCGGAACGCCTCAACCGCCTTCGACCCGTCACGAACGACGGCGGTGTCGAAGCCCTCCCCGCGGAGCACGATGGTGAGCATTTCGGCCAGGGCGGGGTCATCGTCGACCACCAGCACACGTGCTTTCATGCCTCCATGGTGACACCCTGGACAGGTCACCCGAGGTGGGCGCGCTCGACGCAACCCGACCTGCTCAGGGCATGCGTCTGCGGCATGCCCGAACGCGCCGACACCGCTCAACCGACCCGCCGTGCCGGTGTGCGGCCATGGCCGCGGTCGAGCGGCGGGTCCCGATCCGGTCATCGGCGACGAGCAGGCCCGGCCGGACCTGCTCAGATCAGATTCCACCCGCGCCGGCGCCACCCCACGGTTCGGCCCGGTCTTCGTGGCCACGCATGATGCGGTCCGCGTCGTTGCGGTCCCGGTCGGTCATCCCGATAACGGTGCGCCCGCGGCGGTCCACCAGATACGCGATCAGCAGGCCGTCGCGACGACGCCGACGACGGTCACCCACAGCAGCCACCACATGGCCGCACCTCCCTATTCGGCTGGTCGGCCGGGGCTTGCGACCGGATGTTCCGCGCGAGCGCCTCGGCCTGGCGGGTTCGATTCCCGTCCGCCTCCGCCACCCGCGTGCCAGCCAGCCCGAATCGAGGGCGGGATTCCGGTTCTTCGATCCGGCCGGGAAGGGCCGGAACCCCTCCCTCGATCGCCAGGGCAGAATCACGGACTTGACCCCGACCGACCCGCGCCGGCTGAACCCGCGAACGGATCACCTGCTCGCCCTCCCGGCCGCCGAGGCGGCCCGGGACCGGCTGGGCGACCCCGCGATCCGCGCAGTGGCTGACAGGTGCCGGTTTGCGCGGGGTTGCGGAACAAGGAGGCGCTGGGGGCGACCGGATGTTCCGCGCGCCCGGCCCGGGTTGCCGACATGTGCCGGTTTGCGCGGGGTTGCGGAACAAGGAGGCGCTGGGGCGACCGGAAGTTCCGCGCGAGCGGCCCGGCCCGGGTTGCCGACATGTGCCGGTTTGCGCGGGGTTGCAGAACTTTGAGTCGCTGGGGGCGACCGGATGTTCCGCGCGAGCGGCTCGGGTTGCTAACGCGGACCCGGCCAGAGTTTGCCGCCCGGCTCGATCGGGGTCCACCCTCCGGGGACCCGGCTGTCCGCGCCCACCAGGGGGCCGAGGATCGCGAGCAGGATGAAGAACCCGAGCGCGATGAGCAGTGTGAGCATTCCGTACCCCCGTTGAGTCCAACCGAGGTGTCCCGTATGCCCATTCTATGCCCGGCGCAGATGCCGACGGGTTATCGCATTTTTGGGGGCCCGAATCAACGACTCCGCCGGGAGCAGCGACCACGGGGTTCGGTGACGCCCTCGCCCTCGGCGACGACCGGCGCCCGACGACCGGCGCCCCGGAGCGACCACACGGGCATGGGACGATGGGTCGGTGAGCTTTCCTGCATACCCGCGGCCCGAGCCTGGACGTCCGGGCGGCTGGCCGCCGGACCAACCCGGACCGATCCCGCTGCGCCCGCTGGGGGTCGGCGACCTCCTCGGGGTGGCCGTGACGGTGGTCCGCCGCTGCGCGATGCCACTCTGTCTGGCCGCGTTCCTGGCGGCCGCGCTGTCCAACGGCGTGAGCCTGCTCGTGCTGGCCATGTCGGGCAGCCTCCGGTCCTACGCCGAGGCCGCCTGGCTCGCGGACATCCTGCAGGGCGGGACCAGCATCCCGGCGCCGATCATCACGTCCGCGCTGGCCGGGCTGGTCGTCTCCACGGTGTGCGGCGTCATCGTGGCCGGCATGGCGACCGCCGGTGCGGGGGCATTGGCCCAGGGCAGGGACGGCCGCGGCGCCGTCGCCCAGCGGCTGGTCGGGCGTTGGCCGGCGTTGCTCGGCGTCGCGGTGATCGTCGGCGTGCTGTGCTCGGTCGGTCTGCTGCTGCTGGTCGTGCCCGGTGTGCTGGCCTTCCTGATCCTGGTCCTGGCCGCGCCGGTCGCGGTGATGGAACGCGCGGGGGTCGGTGAGTCGTTGCAGCGCAGCGCCCGGCTCAGCCGGGGCCACCGCGGCCGGATCCTGGGCGTCACGCTGCTCGCCGGCATCATCGCCGGCTTCGCCAGCACCGTGATCACCACCGTGCTGAGCTCGGTGTTCGGCCAGCAGGACGCGGTCGGCGTCCTGCTCATCACCCAGGCGGTCGGCACGGTGATCGCCGCGTTCACCGGAGCCTGGACCGGCGCGGTCATCGCGCTGCTCTACATCGACATCCGGATCCGCACCGAGCATCTCGATTACGCATTGCGCATCGCGGCCGAGTCGGACCGGCGGGCCCGCCTCCAGGACCCCGGTCAGGCCGGGGGCGGCGGCCTCAACCCACCACCTGCACCGGCAGGCTGAACGATCCATCGGCGCCCGGGTGGAGCACCGTCCACTCGGAGAGGTAGCTCGCCTGCGCGAGCTGCAGGTACATCGCGTCCGTGCGGTGCTGCAGTGCGGCGTCGGCCTCGAAACGGTCCAAGGCGCGGTCGGTCTCCTGGCCGGCCCGGGCGCGCGCCCGCTGCCCGGACAGTTCGACCGAGGTGGCCAGCAGGATCTGCTGATCCGGCACGGGAACGGCGAACCGATCGATCTCCAGGGCGCGCACCCACTCCGGGAAATCGGTCGGCCGATCCGGTCCACCGAGCCGGGCGGACCCGTAGGCGGCGTTCGAGGTGACATATCGATCGAGCAGCACCACGTCGTGCACATCCCGCAGCGCCCGGATTTCGTCGGCCGCCGCCCGCCGGTCCAGGGCGAACAGCACGGCCGGCCCGTAGACACTGTCCGACAGGTCGCCGAGCCGCCCGTAGAGCGCATCGCGGACCAGGTCGGCGTGCACGTCGACGCCGTACCGCGGGAACGCCATCGTCGCCACGGTTCGTCCCTCGGCCCGCCAACGCGCCGACAGCGCCTCGGTCAGCGTCCGCTTGCCCGAGCCATCCAGACCCTCGATGACGATCAGTCGTCCCACGAGCGAGCACCCTACGGCGAGCACGCGCGGGCTCACTGCACGGGCCGTTCCTGCCGATGCGGACCGTTCGCGCCGGTGGGACGCTGATCATCATGACGACCGCGACCCCGAAGCCGGCGGACAGCAGGACGTTCCTCGGCCAGCCCCGGCAGCTCGCCACGCTGTTCTCGGTCGAGATGTGGGAGCGGTTCTCCTTCTACGGCATGCAGGGCATCCTTCTCATCTACCTGTACTACACGGCCGCCCAGGGCGGCCTGGGGGTCGACCGGGGAGTGGCGACCAGCATCGTCGGCGCCTATGGGGGAACCGTCTACCTGTCCACCATCCTGGGTGCCTGGCTCGCCGACCGGGTGATGGGCGCGGAACGAACCCTGTTCTACGCCGCCATCCTGGTCATGTTCGGTCACATCGCGCTGTCCGCGTTGCCCGGTCTGCTCGGGGTCGGCGTCGGGTTGGTCCTGATCGCGTTCGGGTCGGGCGGGGTCAAGGCCAACTGCACCTCGCTGGTGGGCACGCTCTACGCACCCGGTGACCCGAAACGGGATGCCGGCTTCTCCATCTACTACCTGGGCATCAACGTCGGCGCGTTCTTCGGGCCGCTGCTGACCGGCTTCTTCCAGACCACCTGGGGCTTCGACGCCGGATTCATCCTGGCCGCGGTCGGCATGGCGATCGGCCTGGTGATCTACACCTTCGGCCGCAAGAACCTGCCGGCGAGCGCGAACGTCGTGCCCAACCCGTTGCCGGCCGAACGGCGGATGGCCTTCATCATCGCCGGCCTGGTGCTCGTCGCGGCGATCGTCATTTCCGCGGTCACCGGCATCCTCACCGCCGACCGACTCTCCGGCGCGGTGGTGGGCGCCACCATCGTGGCCGCGGTCGCGTACTTCGTAGTGATCCTGGGCAACAAGCGGATCACCACCGTCGAACGCAGGCGGGTAGTCGCGTTCATTCCCATGTTCATGGTCAGCGCCGTCTTTTGGTCGCTGTACCAGCAACAGTTCACCGTGCTGACCGTCTACTCGGACACGCAGCTCGACCGGGACCTCTTTGGCTGGACGATGCCGGTCAGCTGGGTGCAGTCGATCAACCCCGTGTTCATCATCATCCTGTCCGGCGTGTTCGCCGCCATCTGGACCAAGCTCGGCGATCGGCAGCCGTCCAGCCCGGTGAAGTTCGCCCTCGGCACCATCGTCATGGGCGTGGCGTTCTTGCTGTTCATCCCGATGGCCAGCGAGGTACCCAACAGCGCGCCGCTGCTCGGGGTCGTCGGGGTGATCTTCGTGTTCACCATCGCCGAGCTGCTGATCTCGCCGATCAGCCTGTCGCTGTCGACCAAGCTGGCGCCCAGGATCTTCGAGACGCAGATGGTCGCCCTGCTCTTCCTGTCGATCGCCCTGGGTACGGCGATGTCCGGGGTGCTGGCGCAGTACTACACGGTCGAGGACCAGGTCCCCTACTTCGGCATCCTGGGCGCCATCGCGATCGTCGTCGGCGCCGTGCTGTGGGTGTTCACCAAGCCGATCCTGCGGCTCATGGGCGGCGTGCGCTGACTATTTCGGCCTCAGGGAATTCGCGACCGTTTGGTACTGATCCGACCCTGTGGACGCTCTGGACAGTGCACGGCAATTTCAGATGGTCGGCATCCGCGCGGATGGCGTCCGTGTTCGGGGGGATCCGATGCATACAGCAGGCTCGACCGAGGCGGCCGAGTTCCAGGGGCTGCTGCTGCGCGAGGGAATCGTCGACCGGGCCGCCCACGGCCGCCGGCTCCGCGAGATCAACTCGGAGTTTGCCGCCTCCGGCCGCTATGAGCAGACCGTGGCCGAGCTCGAGCACGCGTGCCGGGTCGCCTGGCGGGCCAACCCGCGCTGCATCGGGCGGCTGCCGTGGCAGACGTTGCGGGTACTGGACCGCCGCCACCTGCAGACCCCGGACGCGATCTTCGAGGCGTGCGTCGAGCATCTGCGGCTGGCCACCAACGGCGGCCGCATCCGGCCGGTGATGACGGTGTTCGCCCCCGCGAACGGTCGCGCGCCGCGGATCTGGAACTCCCAGCTGGTCCGGTACGCCGGCTGGCGGCGGTCGGACGGCACCGTACTCGGCGACCCCGCCCAGCTGGAGATCACCGAGCGGATGCACGAGCTGGGCTGGCGCCCGGAGCGGCGCACGGCGTTCACCGTGCTGCCGGTGGTGATCCAGGTCGGGCACCACCGCTCCCGACTGTTCGAGCTGCCGTCGGACGCCGTGCTCGAGGTGCCGATCGCCCATCCCGAGTACGACTGGTTCGCCGAGCTGGGGCTGCGCTGGTACGCCGTTCCCATGGTGAGCAACCTGGCCCTGAACGCCGGCGGGGTCCACTACTCGGCCGCTCCGTTCAACGGGTGGTACATGAGCACCGAGATCGCCGCGCGCAACCTCGCCGACGTCGACCGGTACGACATGCTGCCGGTGATCGCCCGGTGGATGGGCCTGAAGACCCGCAGCAGCACCAGTCTGTGGCGGGACCGCGCCCTGGTCGAGCTGAACGTCGCGGTGTTGCACTCCTTCAAGGCCGCCGGGGTGCGGATGGTCGACCACCACAGCGCGTCCGAGCAGTTCATGACGCACGTGGAGCGGGAACGCGGACACAGTCGCGACACCCCCGGCGACTGGAGTTGGCTGGTGCCACCGCTGTCCGGCGCGACCACCCCGGTTTTCCACCGGTACTACGCGGACGAGGCGGATCCCGGCACGCCCCTGTTCGAGGCGCAGCCCGATCCCTGGCGGGCGACAGCGCCGGTTTCGGCGGCCGGCGCCGGCGGCTGCCCGGTGCACCGGGTGGCCTGACCCTGCACGCCACCCGACCCGCGCGGATCAACTACGTCCGCGCGGATGAACTCACCCCGAATGTGATTGGCGGGGCAGGAGTCAACGACTTTATCCGCGCAGCCGATCGGGTGCAGGGTGGGCCCGCGCGAACGGGTGGGGCGGGTGGGCGGGTTCATGAACTCCTCGTGTTGGATGGACGCCATGTCTGGAACCAATGCCACCAAGCCCGAGGTCGACTTCCCCGGAGGCCCGCCGCCCATTGAACTCGTCATCGCGGACCTGACCGTCGGCGACGGGGCCGAGGCCAAGCCCGGCGACACCGTCCGGGTGCATTACCTCGGGGTCGACTACGAATCGGGCGGGGAGTTCGACTCGTCCTGGAACCGCGGCGAGTCGATCGAGTTCCCGTTGCGCGGCCTGATCAAGGGGTGGCAGGACGGCATTCCCGGGATGAAGGTCGGCGGGCGCCGGCAGCTCACCATCCCGCCCGAGCAGGCCTACGGCCCGGCCGGTGGCGGTCACCGGCTCAGCGGTCGGACGCTGATCTTCGTCATCGACCTGCTCGGCGTCCGGTGACGGACGATCTGGACCTCCTGGGCCCGGTCGACTTCGCCGTCGTCGAGTTCCCCGGCGGCGTCATCAGCGGCGACGGCTTCGACCAGCTGCTGAAACTGGCCGAAACGGGGTTGATCCGCGTCCTGGACCTGGAGTTCGTGACGCGCGTCGCCGACGGCACCGTCGTTTCGGTCGGGGTCGATGACGTGGCTGTCGGCCCGGATGTGGACCTGACGCCGTTCGTCGGCGCCTCCAGTGGCCTGGTGGACGCCACCGACCTGGCCGCGCTCGGCGACTCGATCGGCGTGGGCAGCGTGGCCGCGGTGCTGGTCTACGAGGAGCAGTTGCTGATCCCGGTGGTCACCGCCTGGCATGCCGCCGGCGGGAAGCTGGCCCTGGTCGGGCATCTGGAGCCGGCCGAACTCGACGAGGCGCTCGATGCGACAGAGCCCGTGAAGGATGGCGTCTGATGGGTCTGTTCAGGACGGCTGCCAAGGTTGCGGTGGCCAGTTCGGTGCACGGCCGGATCCAGCGACGGCAGCAGCAGCGCTGGGCCGCGCAGGACGCGGCCCCGGCCACGCCGATCCCGGCGCAACCCGCGCCGGCCCCCGAGTACGGCCGACCGCAGTTCGCGACCGAATTCCCGACGAACACCGGCCATGCGCCGGCCCCGGCCGCGCCCGCCGCCGGCGTCGACATGGCGACCAAACTGGCCCAGCTCCAGCAGCTGGGCGAACTCAAGTCGACCGGGATCCTGAGCGAGGCCGAGTTCGAGGCGCAGAAGTCCGCGATCCTGGCCCAGTAGAGCGGGGCCGGGGCGGCCACGCTGTTGCGTCGGAAACGAGCCGACCCGATATGTCCTACATGTTGCCGTTCGGCCCGTTTTCAACCTGATGGGACGGGCCCGCCAGGGGCCGGCCCGCCGTTCGTCGAACCATCGTGCCTGATATGTCGGAAACTCCCGATTCCGCAGCCGCTGACCCGCTGCCGCGCTGATCAGTCGAATCTCCCGATGCCCGAAATGCGCCAAACGCCTACTTTGGACGGGCGCGCCCTGACGTTGCGCTGATCGAAAACCCATTTCCGGCGCCGTTTTGTCCGGTTTGATGGGTCTTGGATCAGCGCAACCCCGCTGGGCTCGGCCGGC
>DATDBV010000651.1:0-6330 GCA_036524715.1 Nakamurella sp.
CGCGGTCGGCGACGTCGGCGACAACACACTGTCGGACCGGCTCGTGCTCGGTGAGGGCGGATTCATCTCCATCACCGTCGCGATCGACACGCACACCGGCCGGGCGGTCGCGTCGCCGACGATCTCCGGCCGCGGCTTCTCGGACGACCCCAAGGCGCTGCACGCCGTCGTGCCGTTGGTGGAGGCCGAGCTGTCCCGCACCGAGGCGGACGGGATCACCGACCCGCACCGGGTGGCGCAGGCGGTGCGTCGGGTGGTCGGCCGGTGGGTGGGCGACACCTACCGGCGGCGGCCGATGATCGTGCCCACCGTGCTCGCCGTATGACCGAGGCTTGCCGAGGGAATCATCAGCACCGCAGCGCCGCACCCAGCCGGGGCGCGGAGCCTGCGAGCGCCCCGCAAGGGTGCGGCGGTATGACTGAGCCCATCTTCCATTGCAGCCTGCGCTCCGATTGGCACGCGGCGCAGGCGGCAGGGGAGTACACCATCTCCTCCCGGGGGGTGACCCTGGAGCATGAGGGATTCATCCACGCCTGCTACGCGCACCAGGTGGACGGCGTGCTGCGGCGGTTCTACGCCGGCGTCACCGAGCCGATGGTGTTGCTGGTGATCGACCAGGACCGGCTCGGCGTGCCGGTCGTGGCGGAGAGCCCGCCCGGCGTCGACGAGCTGTTCCCGCACATCTACGGGCCGCTGGACCCGGCGGCCGTCACCCGGATCGCACCACTGGTCCGGGGCGAGGACGGGTGGATCGCCCCGACCCCCGGAGCCTGAGCCGGCCGCGCTGCTCACGGTTTCGCAGCGCCCTGCTCCGAGCCGCTCGAGTTCGTGGAGTGCGTCTGCGCGAGCACCGTTCGGGCCTTCGAATCCACGAACCGGGTGAACAGCTGCTGCCCGAACCCCAGGACGACGGCCCAGGCAATGATCTGCGCGGATGAATCGAGTGCGGTCAGCCCGGGCACGAACCCGGCGCTGACCAGCAGGAGTCCGAGGACGGCGGTGAGCCCGCCGACCGGGAGTTTCAGGACCGCGAGCGCGACGGGCAGGCTGTACGGGTCGGCGCTGGCGCGCATGTCCTTGAGCGACGCGGCCGCCGACAGGGCCGCTCCGAGCATGCCCATGAAGGAGATGACGGCCGTATCCCAGCGACTGGCGACGCCTGAGATGGCCGCAGGCGTCGTCGCCGTCGAGTCCATGACCGACGAGGTCGGGCAGACCACCGCGTTCGGCGGCTCGAAGCACATCGGCGCCCAGGTCGGATTCAGGAATCCGAGGAATCCGATCAGGATCACCAATACGGCCGCGGCGATGGCCGTGGACAGAATGACACTGCGGAAGCTGCGCACCCTGAGCTGCTCGTTCCGGAACGCGACGTTGGCCCCCTCCAGCGCCGCGACGATCGCGCCGCGTTCCGCGTCGCTCAGGGCGATGCCGTTCGGCCTGGTCGGGGGCCTGGAGACGCCAATTCCGCGAGACGAGGCCGGGCCCTGGGTTCCGTCGGTGGACCGCGTCACATGTGCGAGCGTCCTCTTGGCCAAGCCGTCGAGGAAAACCAGGCGCGGATCCGATTCGTCGAGCGAGAGCTTGGCCTGGGCGTAGATGTTGGGCACGACGCTGAGCACGTAGGACGCCGGAGCCAGCCGAAGGATGTTCGCCTCGGCGGCGTTGAGCAACCCGAAGGCCCGTTCGAGGGCGGCCCCGCTGATCGCCGCGACACCGAACCGCTTGCGATGGGTACTGGTGGTGACTTCCTGAAGCTGCTTGGCGGTCTCAATGCACAGCTGGATTCGAGCCCCGTCATCCAGGTAGTGCAACCCGTCCTCGGGTTTGGGCAGCCGTTGGAACCAGTTGAGCAACGTCATCAACTCGGCCGATCGGGCGAGGGCCTGTTCGCGCCAGGGCGTGCGGGTCTGGCTCCCCAGGATCCCCGCCGGGCTCCGGTCGACCTTCAACTCCGCACCCAGCCAACCCGCCGGTGCCACCGCCGCCGTCGCGACCATGCGATCAACCCCCTTATGACGGCCTTGGCCTGTTTGTCAGATGGACATATGCCCTCCGGAGATACGTCTATGTGCAACCCACCGGTTGACGGATCCATCGGCGACTGCGAACCTGAATTGCCCGATGCGGGGGCAAAGACGACCCGTTGTGATGTCGATCACCAGGACCGGTCGAAAGACACTGCGTCGTAACATTTCGACCGTCTCTGACCGGCCGTGTCGGTGCCGGCGGGGGTCTTTGTGACATCCCGCCCGCAGGCATGACCGGCGTCGGTGAGCACAACACAATCCTCCCGTAACAGAGCGTGGCGACGGCGGAAACATCCGTGCCGACACTCGGAGAGGTGACCGCCGCGCACGCTGTGCCTACAGCGACCCATTGCCCGTACTGCTCGCTGCAGTGCGGGATCACGATGGTCGCCGGGTATAAACCAGCCACAGTCCGGGCGACGCTTCAACCTCAGGAGGATTTCCCCACCAACCGCGGCGGCCTGTGCGCCAAGGGCTGGACGGCCGCCGACCTGCTGGACCACAAGGACCGGCTGCTCACCCCGCTGGTCCGCGAGATCGACGGTGACCGGACCAGTCCGCTGCGTCCGGCGACCTGGGACGAGGCGTTCGAGCGCATGGTCGCGGCGATCACCCGCACCCAGCACACGTACGGCCGGGACGCGGTGGGCATCTTCGGCGGTGGCGGGCTGACCAACGAGAAAGCCTATGCCCTGGGCAAGTTCGCCCGGGTCGGGCTGCGCACGTCGATGATCGACTACAACGGCCGGTTCTGCATGTCATCGGCCGCCACCGCCGGCAACAAGGCGTTCGGGGTGGACCGGGGCCTGCCGTTCCCGTTGGCCGACGTCGCCGAGGCGGCCGCGATCCTGCTCGTCGGATCCAACCCGGCCGACACGATGCCGCCGGCCATGCAGTACTTCGATCAGGCCAGGGCCAACGGCGCCCGGCACATCGTGGTCGACCCCCGGCGCACCAGCACGGCCGAGGGCGCCTCGCTGCACCTGGCCGCGGTGCCCGGCACCGACCTGGCCCTGGCGAACGGGCTGCTGCACATCGCCATTCGCGAGGGTTACCTCGACGACGCCTACATCGCCGAGCGCACCACCGGCTTCGCCGCGGTCAAGGCCGCCGTCAGCTCCTACTGGCCGGACTGGGTCGAGCGGGTCACCGGCGTCCCGGTCGCCGACATGCGGGAGACCGTCCGGACTCTCGCGACGGCCCCGTCCGCGATGATCCTCACCGCCCGCGGCGCCGAGCAGCACAGCAACGGCACCGACACCGCACAGGCGTTCATCAACCTGGCCCTGGCGCTGGGTCTGCCCGGCAAGTGGGCCTCCGGCTACGGCACCGTCACCGGGCAGGGCAACGGGCAGGGCGGCCGCGAGCACGGGCAGAAGGCCGACCAGCTCCCCGGCTACCGACGGCTGGACGACCCGCGGGCCCGCGCGCACGTCGCCGGCGTCTGGGGCATCGACCCGGACGAGTTGCCGATGCCCGGAAAATCCGCCTTCGAGATGCTCGACCGGCTGGGCACCGACGGGGGCGTGCGCACCCTGCTGGTGCTGGCGTCCAACGTTGTCGTCTCCGCACCGGACGCCAACCGTATCCGGCACCGGCTGGAATCCCTGGACACGCTGATCGTCTCGGACATCTTCCTGTCCGAGACGGCGATGCTCGCCGACATCGTGCTGCCCACCGCGCAATGGGCGGAGGAGGAGGGCACGATGACCAATCTCGAGGGTCGGGTCATCCGCCGCAAGATGGCCCTCCCGCCGCCCGAGGGCGTGCTCGACGATCTGCAGATGATCGTCGAGCTGGCCACCCGGCTCGGCCGGGGGCAGTACTTCTCGGCCACGCCGGCCGAGGTGTTCGAGGAGTTGCGGCGGGCCAGCGCCGGCGGAATCGCCGACTACGCCGGCATCACCTACGACCGCATCGAGGCCGAGCAGGGCGTCTTCTGGCCGTGCCCGTCGGTCGACCATCCAGGCACCCCGCGGATGTTCGCCGAGTCGTTCCCCACTCCGGACGGCCGGGCCCGGTTCATCCCCGTCGTGCACCGCGCGCCGGCCGAGACCCCCGACCCGGCCTACCCGTACGTGCTCACCACCGGTCGGCTGCTGCAGCAGTACCAGAGCGGCACCCAGACCCGGCGGCTGGGCGGCACCATGGTGCCCGACCCGCACGTGCAGTTGCACCCGAGCCTGGCCCGGCGGTTGCGGATCGAGGCCAGCGACATGGTGGAGCTGCGTACCCGGCGCGGGGCCGCGGTGTTCCGGGCGCAGATCACCGACGCCATCCGCCCCGAGGTGCTGTTCGTGCCGTTCCACTGGGGCGGCGCGTCGAACGCCAACTCGCTCACGGCCCCCGCGCTGGACCCCTACTCCCGGATGCCCGAGTTCAAGGTGTGCGCCGTCGCCGCCCGCCGCGTCGGCGGGCCCGATGACGACCAACTGCTGCTCGCGATGCCCGCCCAACCCGACGTGCTGCCGTTCCGCGCCCGCGCCTCGCCGACCAATCCCACCCGCCGCCCGCATCCGTCGAGATCAAAGGACACCCGTATGCACACCAAGAACCGCTTCCTGCAGGGCATCTTCCAGTTCACCGGCGCCGGCATCGACAAGCCGGCGCCGATCGACGAGACGCTGACCTACGTCGTGCCGGATGGTTCGGTCGCGCAGGCGCTGTACTTCCGGGGCGGCAACACCACCGACGAGTTGATCACCGTGGTGCTGATGCGCGACGGCGTGCCCATGCGGTATTTCCCGATCGGCGCCCGTTCCGACGTGCACGTGCCGCTGCGCGTCGTGGAAGACCTCATCGGCGGTACCGCGCTGGAGCTGGCCGTGGCCGCCCCGGACAAGCTGGCCGGCACCGTGATCCTGGACCTGGGCCTGGTGGAGGTCTGATGACCGTCACCGAGGACGCGCTGGCCGAATTCGAGGAGGAGTTCGGCGACACCCGCCGCCGACTCGTGGTCATCGGCAACGGCATGGCCGGCGCCCGCGCCGTCGAGGAGATCCTGGCCCGGGGCGGGGCCGAGCAGTTCGCCGTCACCATGTTCGGCGACGAGCCGTACGGCAACTACAACCGGATCATGCTCTCGCACGTGCTCTCCGGGGAGGAGGGCGAGGCGGACATCTTCCTCAACAGCATGGCGTGGTACGCCGAGAACGACATCACCCTGTACGCCGGGGTGCGGGCCACCCGGATCGACCGGTTCGCCAAGATCGTCTACGCCGAGCACACCGTCGACGGCACCAAGTACGAGACCCCCTACGACGAGCTGATCATCGCCACCGGCAGCCGCTCGTTCATCCCGCCGATCGACGGCCTGCGGATGGCGGACGGCTCGCTCAAGCCGGGTGTCTTCGCGTTCCGCACCATGGACGACACCACGGCCATGATCGAATACGCCCAGGACGAGCATCATCGCCGTGCGGTGGTGATCGGCGGTGGCCTGCTCGGTCTGGAGGCCGCCCGCGGCCTGCAGGGCTTCGGCATGCAGGTCGACGTGCTGCACGCCGGCCCGCACCTGATGAACGCGCAGATCGGCCCGGAGGGCGGCGACATCCTGCGCAAGAGCGTCGAGACCTTGGGCATCTACGTGCACAACAAGGCCCGGACCACCTCCATCATGGGGGACGAGAAGGTCCAGGGCGTGTGGATGGTGGACCATCCGTTGCTCGACTGCGACATGGTGGTGGTCGCGGCCGGCATCCGTCCCAACGTGGACCTGGCCGTCACCAGCGGGTTCACCGTCGAGCGGGCCATCATCGTGGACGACCAGATGCGCACCGTCGACGACCCGGACGTCTACGCGGTCGGCGAGTGCGTGCAGCATCGCGGCGAGGTGTACGGGCTGGTGCAGCCGCTCTGGGAGCAGGCCGTGGTGCTGGCCGACCACCTCACCGGCACCGACCCGGACGCCGCCTACCACGGCTCGCGCACCTCCACCAAGCTCAAGGTGGCCGGCGTCGACGTCGCCGCGATGGGCGTGCAGGGACCGGAGCGGGACACCGACGAGCACATCGTGTTCTCCGAGCCACGCAAGGGCATCTACAAATCGCTGGTCATCCGCGACGAGAAGCTCATCGGCGCGACCATGCTCGGCGACACCTCCAAGGTCGCCTTCCTCATCCAGGCGTTCGACCGCGGGCTGCCGCTGCCCGATGAGCGCCTGGAGATGCTGTTCAACCTGGGCACGCCCGCCGAGGAGGTCGGCATCGCCGAACTCGCCGACGACGCCCAGGTCTGCAACTGCAACGGCGTGTCCAAGGGCGCGCTGGTGGCCTGCGTGGAGAGCGGCACCAAGACGGTC
>DATDBV010000652.1:0-2776 GCA_036524715.1 Nakamurella sp.
ACGTCGCTCGACACCGTGATGGTGGTCAGGTCGATGAGCCAGGCCGCACCCGACCGACCGACGTCGGACAGCTGCGCCGCGGCCAGGGCGAGGCGGGTCTTGCCGATCCCACCCGGCCCGACCAAGGTGACCACAGGGGACTGTGCCAATGCGCCCGCGATGACATCGAGGTCCTGATCACGCCCGATGAGGCGACTCGTCCGAGGCGGGATGTTGCCGTCGTGCCTGCCGCGCAGCTCCGGATGCGTCCCGGCGCCGAGTTGGAAAATGTGCTGCTCGGCGAGGTCGTCTTCGAGCCGGTACACGCCGAGATCACGCAGGTGGCTGCGATCCAGCAGTGCGGCGGTGACCGCGGACACCAGGATTTGCCTGCCGTGGCCGGCACCGGCGAGCCGCTTCGCCTCGTTCACGGCAGCACCGAAATAGCCGTTCGCTGCCTCATCGGTCTCGCCGGAGTGCAGCCCGATCCGCAGCCGCAGCTCGACACCCCCCGGCCAGGGTTCGCTGCTCACCGCCAGTTGCAGCTCGGTCGCCCACGCAGCGGCATCGTCGGCCCGGTGGAACGCCGCGCCGAACGAGTCACCGCCGATGGCGAACAGGAACCCGCCCTGCCGGTTCATCGCGGCCCGCACCAGCTCGTCGAGGCGGGCCATCGCGGCGGCCGTCTTCTTTTGGTTCGTCGCCCACAGCCGGGGGGCATCCTCGACCTCGCCGAAGCCGAACGTCACCGTGCCCGTCGGACGAGCAGATGATGACTTCGAGGGGGCGCCGCCGCGTAGCTGCTCGTCGTGGTCCAGGATCCGCGACTCCAGATCCCGCAGCCGTGGGCCGGGTTCCACCCCGAGCTGCTCCACCAGATGCCCGCGGGCGTGCTGGAACGCGGCGAGCGCATCGGCCTGCCGCCCCACCCGGTACAGGGCGGTCATCAGCAGCGACCACAACCCTTCCCGGAACGGATATTCCGAGGTGAGTTGCGTCAACGGCCCGATGGCCCCCGGCGCGTCGGTCTCGATCCGACTGGCCAGGTCGGTCTCCACCGCGCCCAACCACTGCTCCACCAGTCCGTCCACGATCGGCGTGATGCCGTGCCCGTCCAGTCCGGCCAGCGGAGTTCCCGTCCACTCCACCAGCGCCGCCTCGACGGCGCCCGCTTCGAGCTTCCGGCGAAACCGGGCCACGTCCACCGCGTCGGACGGCACGGCCAGGCGGTAGGCGGCACCTGTCCGAAGGATCGCATCGGCACCCAACCCGGTGCGGAGCCGGACGACATAGGACTGCAGGGTCTTCTCCGCCGTCCGTGGCGGCTCATCGCCCCACACCAGCTCCACCAGCCGGCTGACCGGAACGGCGGACCCGGCGGACAGGGCCAGCACCGCGAGCACCGCCTGACACTTCGCCGGACCAATGTCCAGCGGCACGCCATCATCGCTCTCAGCGCTCACGCCACCGAATAGACCGATGCGCACCACGAGCCGCTCCCGCCTGTCGGGGTCACTGCAGCCTCCCACAGACATGTTTCGTGACGCTGCTCAAAGCACACGTCATCCGGACCGGTCAGCGCCCGCGCGACGCACGTCATGGCTGACGAGTTGCTGCGCCGGCCGTGTCGCACCGCCCGATCCGTCGCACTCCGGGTGAGCCCGCCCTGGGCACAGCACGGGGCTGAACCCGACGACCGGCACAGTCATTGTTGATCTACGCGAGCGAGGGGCCGACGTGGTCGATCTGGCGGGGTCGCAAACTGCCGCGGAGTCGCAACGATCGAGTCCTGCCAGGGGTCGGGACATTTCTCCCGGTTCGTCTGGGCCGGTGCCTCATGACGCGGGCTGCACCAGGCGGCCACGATCGGGGACAACCGTTTCGTCCATGAACTTCTGGAGGTAGCAATGTCGTCAACGCTGATGATCCGGGTCGGTGGAGCGGCCGCGGTGCTGGCCGGTTCGCTGCGCATCGCTTCCGATTCCTATGAGTTGGTGTTTGGCCGTGTGACGCCGGGGAGCATCGGCGACACGGTGACCTCGGCCGCGCACGCGACGCATCTGCCGTTGTTGGTGTTCGCGATCATCGGGGTTCACCTGCTCCAACAACGCACTGTCGACGCCTTCGGTCAGGTGTGCACGTTGCTGGCGATCTTCGGGATGATGTTCCTGTTCAGTGGCGTGGGCGCAGAGCTTCCTGCTGCCTGCGCAGCGCGCCGAGGGCTCGGCGCTGGTCGACGACCCCGGTTCGCTCGCGATCATCGGCTTCCTGGCCGCGACCGTGCTGTTCGTGCTTGGCCTGCTGCTATGGGCGGTCACGATCCTGCGGGCCCGGGTGCTGCCGGCCTGGCCGGCGGTGCTGCTGTTGGTCGGCCTGCTGGGAGGCGCGTTGCTCAAGCCGGTGTTGGAGGGTGCCCTGCTGCCACTGAACGCCGCGATCGTGTGCATTGGGGTGGTCACTCTGATCCAGCTCAGCCGGGCGAAGGCGGACCCGTCCGACGTGGCGGTGGCGGCAGTCTGAGGACGGCGGGGACATACTCGGCAGGACACGGACAGGAGGATCGTTCCGTGGATCTCGGGCTCTTCTGCTGTTCTCGTGGGCGGGTTTGAGGGCCTGATTTGGGCGACACACCGCGCCCTGTATAGGTTTCTGGCTGGTCAAGGGTCAGTCACCACAGAACAGGGAACGGTGTGCGCGGATCAAGGGTATGGCGGAAGGTGCTGGGAGTCGAGCAGGTCACCGTCGAGGGGTTCGAGTTCGAGGACGAGCAGGACCTGGAGGTGCTGGTCATCGCGGT
>DATDBV010000653.1:0-7990 GCA_036524715.1 Nakamurella sp.
GCGCAGCTGACCAACTCGGCCACCTGATAGAAGCACTGCCAGGTGCCGATCTGGCGGCTGGCGATCGCCGTGACCGCCACGAGGACGATGGCCAGTCCGATACTCACCCCCCACTGCCAGGCGGTCCGGGACGCCCGGGGCGCGAAGACCATCGCGGCGCCGACGATCGCTCCGACCACGAATCCCCCCAGGTGCCCTTGCCAGGACAGGCCCGGGACGGAGAACGTGATGAACACGTTCAGCGCCAGCACCACGATCAGCGGGCGCAGGTTCAGGTTCAGCCGTCGGAACGTCGCCAGCAGCGCGCCCATCAGGCCGTACACCGCTCCGGACGCGCCGATGGTCAGGCTCACCGGGGCGCTGAACAGCAGCACGCCGACCGACGAGCCGAGCAGGCTCAGCAGGTAGATCGTCAGCATCCGCCCGCGGCCCAGGATCCGTTCCAGCGGAATGCCCAGCCAGTACAGCGAGAGCATGTTGGTGGCCAGATGGATCAGGTTGCCGTGCAGGAATCCGGCGGTGAGCAGGCGCCAGTACTCGCCCGACGCGACCTCCGCGGGAATCAGGCCGCCGCGCAAGTAGATGGCGGAATTCGACAGAACCATGCCCGAACGCGCCTGCACCGCGGTGACCAGGAAGAACGCCAGGTTGACCACGATCAGCGCGATCGTGACGAGCGGTTTGGACCCCACCCGGGCGCTGGCGATCGTGCGCGGCGCCCGGGTCGTCGCCCGGCCCTGGGCCACGCATTCACGACAGTGGAAGCCCACCGACGCCGGCGTCAGGCACTCCGGGCAGGACGGCCGGCCGCAGCGCGAACACGACAGCGGGGTCGCGCGGTCCGGGTGCCAGGTGCACGGCGCCATCGGCGGGCCGGCGATCGGCGGGCCCGGCGGAGGACTACTCATGAGAACCGCTTGGCCGCTCGCTCAGCTTGCGGACGCCTCCGGGTCCTCGATGGTGATCGAGTTGATCACCACGTCGTCCGCCGGTCGGTCGAACCGGTCGGTGCGGGTGTTGCCGATCGCGACGACGACGTCTCGGGAGGACTGGTCGGCCACCTCGCCGAAGATGGTGTGCCGACGGTTCAAGTGCGGCTGCGGACCGACGGTGATGAAGAACTGCGAGCCGTTGGTGCCCGGGCCGGCGTTCGCCATGGCCAACAGGTAGGGCTTGTTGAAGGCGAGCTCCGGGTGGAACTCATCGGCGAACTGGTAGCCCGGTCCGCCGGAGCCGGTGCCGGTGGGGTCGCCACCCTGCAGCATGAAGCCGGAGATCACCCGGTGGAAGATCGCGCCGTCGTAGAACGGGCCCTCCGTGCCGCCGGAGGCGTTCTTGGTCGTGTACTTCGCGGTGCCCTTGGCCAACTTGACGAAGTTGCTGACCGTCTTGGGTGCCTGGAACCGGAACAGCTCGATCCGGATGTCGCCACGGTTGGTGTGCAGGGTCGCGTAGAGGTCGCTCACGGTGAACCATCCTGCCACGCAGGCCGGTGGTCCCGGCCCCGCGTCACAGACCCAGGTTGGCGATCGCCGCGACGGCCAGCTGCCGACCCTTGATCGACTGGGGCTGGTTGGCCTCGGCGATCACCGCGATCGTCTCCTTCGACACCGCGTAGATCGAGCCCCGCACGGTCGGCATCGACCCACCGGTCCAGCCGGCCGGGTCGTCGGCCGGGTTGCTCTGATCGACCGGGACATGCTGGTCGACGACCGCCATCGCAGCCTGCGGGGTGTCCGCCTGCACGATGCGGACGGTGGCCAGCCATCCGCCGTCGCTGCGGGTGAAGGTGCAGATCGGCTGGGGCTCGACGGTGACGACGGTGGTCGTGCCGGTGCGTTGGCCGTTGATGTCGGCCACCTCGTCGTCGGTCAGGTAGGGGCAGGTGCCCACCGTCGGCGCCGGCTCCTCGGTGGCGGGCGGCGGCTGCCCGTCGCCCCCGGCCGGGGTGGACATCACGGTCACCGACCGGGTCGCGGTGCGGGTCCCCTCGGTCACGGTGACCGTCGATCCGACCGACTGCGACGCGGGCGCGATCGACCCGCCGCCGGCGCCGCCCGAGCAACCGGTCAACAGCACTGCGACCAGGGCCGCACCGGCGGCGGGCGCGGACCACCGCCCGGTCCCAGACCACCGCAGGCCCCTCATTCGCAGCACCCTTCCACCCGGCTGCACCCTGCGCGAACGGCCGCCGCGAACGGCCGGGGCCCTCCGGCTTCCCGAGTACCCTCGACCTGCCGGGCCGCGCCCGGCAAGCCGAACCGCACCCGCACCGGACACCGTGAGGAAGGTAGCCCCGGCCGTGGCCCAACGCCGCAACACCGCCCAACGCGCGGCGATCCTGCAGATGCTGGCGGGCGCGGACGAGTTCCGTTCGGCACAGGAGCTGCACACCACGTTGCGTTCCTCGGGATCCACCATCGGCCTGGCCACGGTGTACCGGGCCCTGCAGGAGATGGCCGGCGGCGGCGACCTGGACACGGTGCGCACCCAATCCGGGGAGGTGCTGTATCGGCGGTGCGAACAGCCACGGCATCACCACCATCTGGTCTGCCGGGACTGCGGCCGGACGCAGGAGGTGGAGGCGCCGAGCGTCGAACGGTGGGCGCGTTCGGTCGCCGCCGAATTCGGCTACACCGACATCAACCACGAGGTCGAACTGTTCGGGGTGTGCCCCACCTGCACGGCCGGACGGGGCCGGGCAACCGGTTAGGACTGCGCTGAACACCCGGCTCCCCCGTCGCCAGGTTCGTTCCAGCCCAGGCCCTGCTGTGCTCGATGGCGACCTCGGACTGCGCTGAACAACCCGGCTCCCCCGTCGCCGGATTCGTTCCAGCCCAGTCATCCTGTGCTCGACGGCGGCCTCGCAAAGCTCGGTCGACTACAGCCCGTCAGAGGTCTGATTCGTCCGTTGCGGACAGGCTCAGGGTGCAGTCGACGACGGCCGGGGACTCCCGGATCCGGGCCTCGAGCGCCCGCAGTCGCAGCGCGAGCACCGGTTCGGGATCGTCGCCGGACAGGTCGACATCCGCCACCAGGTACAGCTGGCGCGGCCCGACGAAGTCGACCCGCAGGGCGGTCACCCGGGAGACCTCGGGCAGGTCACGCA
The DNA here is from genome assembly GCA_036524715.1 of Nakamurella sp. Classification (GTDB taxonomy): domain Bacteria; phylum Actinomycetota; class Actinomycetes; order Mycobacteriales; family Nakamurellaceae; genus Nakamurella. Next base: position 3,110 of record DATDBV010000653.1, read on the forward strand.
GGGCCTGGATGATCGCCGATCGCACCGGCGGGCTCACCTGCACGCCGACCAGGAACCGCCGGTTCCGGTCGATCAGCACGATGGCGACCACCCCGAGCAGGATCCCGACCAGGATGGAGCCGATGGCGTCCGGGGTGGCCGAGCCGGTGATCTGATGCAGGCCCAGGCCCGTCGCGGCGATCACCAGCCCGATCAGTGCGGCCGCATCCTCGGCGAACACCGCCCGCAACGTCGGGTCGGACGTCGCCAGCACATGGGAGATGACGTCGCGGTGCACGGTCGCCGCTTCCCGCCGGGCCTGGCGCACGGACTGCAGGAAGGACATGCCCTCCAGCAGGAACGACAGGCCCAGAACGGCGTAGCCGACGACGAAGTCGGTGGCCGGTTCGGGGTCGAGAAGTTCATGGACGCCGTGGGTGATGGACACCGCCGACCCGGCGACGAACAGGCCCATGGCCGCGAACAGCGACCAGACGTAGGCCTCCCGCCCGAACCCCAGCGGGTGACCGTCGTCGGCCGGCCGTCGGGCGTTCCGGTTGGCGATCATCAGGAAGACCTCGTTGCCGGTGTCCGCCCACGAGTGCGCGGCCTCGGCCACCATCGACGCCGACCCGGTGAGTGCGGCCGCCCACGACTTCGCCACCGCCACCAGGAAGTTCGCGCCGAAGGCGATCAGCACGGTCATCGTGCTTTCCGACTTCTCGCCGCTGACTGCGTCGCCAAGCGCGACGACCGGGGGCGCGGGATCTCCGGCGTCCGGCCCAGCTGTGGGCATCAGACTCACCTCCGGTCCGGGTGCCGATGGCGGTGAACCTACCGCGCTTCGACCGGCCGGTTGCGGGGCGGTCCCCGGGCGCTGTCCAGTGCGACCGGCGGGTCCAACCCTCGCGCGCAGCACCGGTCCCCGCGCCAGATCCGGGTGTCACGGATGGTTCGCTGATCAAACCCGGGCAAGACGGGGCAAGTCGGGCCCACCTCCCGGGATTGATCAGCGAACCCGGGGCTGACCGACCGATCCGCTGATCAAACCCGTGCAGGACGGGGCGAGTCGGGCCCACCTTCCCGGGATTGATCAGCGAACCTGGGGCTGGCCGGCCGAACCCGGGGCTGGCCGAACGATCCGCTGATCAAACCCGTGCAGACGGGGCAAGTCGGGCACACCTTCCCTGGGATTTGATCAGCGAACACGGGCCGGCCTGTGGCCCGGCCGGCCGGAATGGGTCAGGCTGTTGGCGGGCGGTGAATCCGGCCGGGATCGGACGCAGCGGGAGGAGGGTGGACGTGAAGCTCAGCGCCGGCCTACTGCTCTACCGGATCGTCGAGCAGCGGGTCGACGTGTTGCTGGTGCACATGGGCGGGCCGTTCTGGGCGCGCAAGGACGAGCACGCCTGGTCGATCCCCAAGGGCGAGTACGACGAGGGCATGGATCCCGCCGCGGCGGCCGTGCGGGAGTTCACCGAGGAACTCGGCGCCGCACCGCCCGCCGGCGCCACCATCGAACTCGGCACAGCCCGGCAGAGCGGCAAGACCGTGACGGCCTTCGCCCGCGAGGGTGACTTCGACGCCGCGGACGCGGTGAGCAACACCTTCAGTCTGGAGTGGCCACCGCGGTCCGGCCGATTCCAGGACTTCCCCGAGGTCGACCGGGCGGAGTGGTTCGACCTGCCGACCGCGGCCGACAAACTCGTCAAGGGCCAGGTCGTGTTCCTGACTCGGCTGGCGAACCGCTTGGCCGGGGATCCGCCCGCCAGTGGACCGCGGCCATGAGGTGGGGAAGGGCCGACGACTCCCGGGGGGTTTGCCCCACTGTGATGGCCGCAGACCCGGTCATAGCCTTGACGAATGAAGATCCGAATGATTGTGCTGGCCGGATCGGCCATAGCCCTGCTGGCCCTGGGCGCGTGCGGGGTGATCCAGGACGCCGGGCCGCAGACCTCCCAGCAGCGCGCTGTTTCCGGGATACGCGCGGTCGAACTGCAGACCAGCGGTGACCTGACGATCATGCTCGGGGACATCGAGAGCCTGACGGTGAGTGCCGGCGCCCACGTGATCGACAAGCTTTCGTCCGAGGTCGTCGCCGGAACCCTGGTGCTCGGCAGCGAGCCGCTGACCGGCAACGGTGGGTCGATCCAGTACACGCTGACGGTCCGCAGCCTGGACGGCATCGCGGTCCAGGGGTCGGGCAACGTCACCGGCGCCGGCGTCCTGACCGGCGAGGCCCGGCTGTCGATCTCCGGATCGGGTTCGGCGACGCTTTCGGACCTGGAGTTGAGCAGCCTGACCGCCGACCTCTCGGGGTCGGGGGGCGCGGTGGTCGGCGGATCCAGCCCGACCTCCACCGTGGGCGTGAGCGGTTCCGGGGACTACGACGGGTCCGGGCTGTCCACCGCACGCACGACGGTGGATTGCAGTGGCTCCGGCCAGGCTCGGGTGAACGCCTCCGAATTCCTGTCCGCCACGGTGAGCGGCAGCGGCGACGTGACCTACACCGGCAGTCCCGGCCAGGTGGACCGGGACGTGTCGGGAAGCGGTGACGTCTCCACCGGATGATCCGCCCCCAGCGGGCGACAGGGCGGCGTGCCAAGCGCGCAATCGACGCCGTCATGCCGGCGCTCCGTTCGGAGCGACCGAGCCGGCCAGGTCCCCGCAAGGGTCCCGGCATGAACGCAGTCACATCCCAGGGCCGATCCCCCGATCCCCGACCACGCCCGCGTACACTGGAATTACTGGATCGATTCAGAGCACCTGACCAGCGGCTTTACTCGCAGCGAAGACAGTGCCGCCTTCGTGGACCATTCGCTCCCGAAGTCACGGAGGACCACTCATGAACTCCATTCGCGACATGTACCGCGCCGCGCCCGGACTCGTCGGCACCGTCGGTGCCCTTCTCGGAGTCGCCCTCGTCCTGGGGTTGGGAACGCTCCTGCTGGTCTGACCACCCCGCGCGACCCGTCCTCGTCACCCACCACGAATCGAGGCAATTCCGATGACCACCACCCTCCTGGACCGACCACCCGCACCCGCCGCGCCGACGTACGATGTCCTGTTCCTGCTGGCCGAACGCGACCGAGCGGACCTGTGGCGTGCCGTCGACCGCGTGGCCGGCGCCGCCTTCTGCAACAACCTGGATCCGACCGTGGTCACGTTCACGCGGCGCCGGATCGCCGACCATTTCGGAGTCGCCGACGACCTCGTCGACGTGATGGTCACCACCCAGCTCGTGAGCCTCACCGGCCGGCTGAGCCGGGAACTGGGGGCCTCCGGGCACTGACCGCGGCGGGCCCACTTGAGGCCGACTTGCGGCGCCCGGGTTGGCCGGCTTAAGCCGGCGATCAGTGGTCCTTAAGGCACCGGATCCACAGTGGACATGTTCGACGAAGACGCCACTGGAGGAAGCAAGCGATGACCATCCCCGACCTCGCCCGGCCCACAGGCCCGTACCGCACCGCCGCGCACACCTTTCGCGGCCTGTGTGACGGAGCGGTCCACCTGCCCGGCGACCCCGGCTATGACGCCGCGCGGATGGCCTGGAACCTGGCCGTCGACCAGCGTCCCGCCGCGGTCGCCTTCCCCGCCGACGCCCGCCAGGCCGCCCGGGTCGTCCGGGCGGCGGCCGCTGCCGGGTTGCGCGTCGCACCGCAGAGCACCGGCCACAACGCGGCACCCCTGGGCCACCTCGACGACGTGCTGATCGTGCGCACCACCGCGATGAACTCGGTGCACATCGATCCGGCCCGGCACACGGCCCGGGTGGGCGGCGGAACCGTCTGGTTGCCCGCGGTGCAGGCGGCCGCGCAACACGGATTCGCCACGTTGCACGGCTCGTCGCCGGACGTCGGCATCGCCGGCTACTCCCTCGGCGGCGGTATCGGCTGGTACGCAAGGTCTCTCGGGCTACAGGCGAACAGCCTCAGCGGCCTGGAGGTGGTCACCGCCAACGGCGACGTGGTGTGGGCCGACCGGCAGGAGAACCCCGAACTGTTCTGGGCGCTGCGCGGCGGCAGCGGGAACTTCGGCATCGTCACCGCCCTGGAGTTCCGGATCTTCCCGTTCGCCACCGCGTTCGCCGGCATGCTCGTGTGGGACGCGGCGCTGGCCGAGCCGGTGCTGCGCCGCTGGGTCCATTGGTGCGGCGACGCCCCCGACGAGGTCACCACCTCGCTGCGAGTGCTCAACCTGCCGCCGCTGCCGGACATCCCGCCCCCGTTCCGGGGCCGCCGGCTGGTCGTGATCGACGGGGCGGTCCTCGCCTCGGATCAGCACTCCGCCGAGATCCTCGCGCCCCTACGGGATCTACAGCCCGAGGTGGACACGTTCGCCCGGACCCCGGTGCAGGCGCTGACCGGCCTGCACATGGATCCGGAAGCACCGACACCGTCCGTCTCGGACACCACCATCCTGGACGCCATGCCCGAGGAAGCCATCGATGCCTTCCTCGATCTGACCCGACCGGATTCCGGATCAGCCCTGCTGATGCATGAACTGCGCCAACTCGGCGGCGCGCTGGGGCGACCGCAGGAAGGTGCCGGCGCGATGCCGATGCTGCCCGGCGCGTTCCTGGCCTTCGCCGGCGCGTCGGCCGTCACCCCCGAGATGGCCGCCGCCGGCCTGCGCGACGCTCGGGCGTTCGCGTCCACGCTGGCACCGTTCGGCTCCGGCCGGACCTACCTGAATTTCCAGGAGAACCATGTCGATCCGGCCGGCGGATTCGACCCGGTCACCTACGGCCGGCTGGTGACCCTCAAATCGGCCCTGGACCCCGACGGGGTGATGGTCGGCAACCACGTGGTTCGGCGCACCTACGAGATCGAGGACGAGTTCTTCTGATCCGCCGGCCGGCACCACCGGCCCGATCAACTTGACCCAACTGACCGTCCGACC
>DATDBV010000654.1:0-7248 GCA_036524715.1 Nakamurella sp.
CCGGTGACTACGTCGACTTCGCGGAGGCGCTCGCCGAGGTCGGCGTCGACACCGCCGCGGACCTGCGTCAGTTGTGGCGACGGATCGCGCTGTCCGTCGTCATCCACAACACCGACGACCACCTGCGTAACCACGGGCTCCTCCGGCAGGGCAGCGGCTGGCGCCTGTCCCCCGCGTTCGACATCAACCCGAACCCGAACGTGAATGAGCTCCGCAGCACGACGATCGGCGGAGCCGCACCGAACGCGGAAATCGACGCCCTGATGACCTACGCCCCGAACTTCGGTCTCGATCGCTCCACGGCCGGCCGGACGCTGGACGAGGTACGCCACGCCGCCCGATCCTGGCGCAACCTCGCCGCCGCCAACGGCGTGCCGGCCTCTCATCTCGGTCGGTTTGCGGACACCTTCGACGCCGACCGACACTGATCCGGCGCTGTCCCGTGATACGCAGGTCGGCCCGTTGTCATCGAATGCGGCCCGTTCGGTGACCTTGGTCAGCATGGTTGGCCCAAGATCATGATCCCTGAGCTTGGGTGGTCCGGTGGTGTGGCCTGTTGGGCGCCGCCCGGGTCCCGCGACCACCGTGGCCGTCTTGCCAGATCACGTGGGCACGCCCCGACATCCACACCAGCAGTTCAAGAAGGCGGCTCCTGTGGATCTCGCCGACCAAGCCAGCCGCAGCACCCCCGCGAACCGGCACGAGTCCCGACGCGGCCCGCCCCACATCCACACCAGCAGCCGAAGAAAGCTGGGGGGACGAGATCAAACCCGACCCGACCGACGTCGCCGGCTTCGACGCCTTCACCAAGCGCTACCTCGAGGCAGTGCCGTTGCAGCGGGTCGCCATCACCCTTTCCTCAACCGGGTCGTCGTCGTCCCCAGTTCAGTCCGGTGACCGACAAATTGGATCTCGACTCAAGCGCCCCCAGCCTCCACATGTTAGTCGCGCCTAGATGAAGACAAAGATGCTCCTTGAGCTTGCGCATCCAGGAAAACCGAGCGTCAGCGTGGTCGGACGGTCCGTCGCTCATGTGAGGAGGCACACCCTTGTCCTTAATGTTAACAGCGACTAGACTCGTCTACAACGTAGAGCTCCCGTCGCATTCCCGCGCCGCAAGCCATCCCGCGCGCCACCGCTCCGCCGGTGCGACACTTACGAAAGGTGACCCGATGACCCACCCGAACACGCCCGACGAGGTCCGGCATGCGCGAAGCGTGTGCGCGGTCCTCCAGGACACGGTGCGCCGGCGGCCGGATGCCGAGGCGCTGCGCTCCTCCGACGGCCGAGTGAGCCTGACGTGGTCCGAGTACGACCGGCAGGTGCGGCGGATCGCCGCCGGCTTTGCCGGGCTCGGCGTGCGGCGCGGCGACACCGTGGCCATCATGCTGGCGAACCGGCCCGAGTTTCACCTGGTCGATGCGGCGCTGATTCATCTTGGGGCCGTGCCTTTCTCGATTTACAATTCCAGTTCGGGTGAGCAGATCGACTATCTGATGTCGGTGGCGGGCAACCGGGTCGTGGTTTCTGAGGGCCAGTTCCTCGACCGGATCGGAAATGTCCGCGAGCATCGGGGCATCGAGCAGATCGTCTGCGTCGACGGTGCCGGCGACGGATGCATCACCCTGGATGAGCTCGTCGCGAGGGGCGACGACGATTTCGACTTCGACGCGTCGTGGCGATCGGTCGGCCGCGACGACGTCGCCACCCTGATCTTCACCTCCGGGACGACCGGCCGGCCCAAGGCGGTCGAGCTCACCCACGGCAACGTTCTGTATTCCATCTCGGCGGTCATGAGCTATCCGGAGGCGGTCGGTGGCGGCCAGTACGGCGGGATCGTCCTGTCTTATCTGCCCGACGCCCACATGGCCAATCGTCTGTTCGCCCACTACGTACCAATCGCCCTGGGCGCGACGACCGTCACCGTGCGCGACGGCAAGACGGTGATGAAGGTCGCCCAGGACGTGCGACCGACGGTGTTCCAGGCCGTGCCGATGATCTGGTACAAGATCAAGACGGCCGCCGAGATGCTGCTCGCCGCCGACGCCGGCGAGGCGGCCCAGCGGGCGATCGAGACCGGGCTGGCGAAGAGCCGACTGGAGCTCGCGGGCGAGCCGGTGCCGGCGGACCTGCAGGAGCGGTACGCCCAGGCGGACCGCGAGGTGCTGGCCCCGCTCCGGGCCAAGCTCGGCCTGGCCAATCTGCGCGCCGGCGCCTCCGGTGGCGCGCCGATCGCGGCCGATGCACTCGGGTACCTGATGGCGCTGGGCATCCCGGTCCTCGAGGGGTGGGCCATGTCCGAGACGGCCGGCGCCGGCATCATGAATCCGGCCGGCGGGATCCGGCTCGGCACCCTGGGCCGGCCGGCCCCGGGCACCGAGATCCGGCGGGCCCAGGACGGTGAGCTGCTGGTGCGCAGCGCGGGTGTCATGAAGGGCTACCGCAACGACCCGGAACGGACCGCCGAGGCGATCGACGCCGACGGCTGGCTGCACACCGGCGACATCGTGACGATCGACGACGACGGCTACGTCACGATCGTCGACCGGAAGAAGGAACTGATCATCAATTCGGCCGGGAAGAACATGTCGCCGGCGCACATCGAGAACGCGGTGAAGGTGGCCTGCCCGCTGGCCGGGTCCATTGTCGCCGTCGGCGATCGGCGGCCCTATGTCGTCGCCATCATGACGCTGGATCCGGAGTCTGCGGCGGCTTTCGGCAAACAGCATGGCCTGGCAGATCTTTCGCCTGCCGCCCTGGCCGGCCATCACCTCGTCCGGGCCGCGGTGGCCGAGGGCGTCGAGAAGGCGAATTCGAGCCTCATGCGGGTCGAGCATGTCAGGGCATTCACCATCCTGCCGACGTACTGGCTGCCGGACAGTGAGGAACTCACCCCCACGATGAAGCTCAAGCGGCGGGTGATCGGCGAGAAGTACGCCGCGGAGATCGACGAGATCTACTCCCGGCCACGGGTCTGACGGCGGGAGCGGGTGCGACCCCTCGTCCCGATCGCTACGAGGGGTCGGCCGGCCGGTCAGGAACCGACGCGGGCGAACCGAGGGGCGCGCCGCTCGATGAACGCAGCGGCACCTTCGTTGGCGTCCGCCAGGAGGATGGCCCGGTTCGTCGCCTCGTAGGCATGCTCCAGGGCCGGGCCGATCTCCATCCCCGCCTCCTGGTACACAAGGCGCTTGATGTCCGCAATCGCCCCCGGCGACACCCGCTCGGCCAAATCGACGACATAGCCGCGGGCCAGGTCAAGGAGGGCGTCGGGCTTGGCAACGCGCTCGACCAGGCCGAGGCGCATTGCCTCCGCGGCGTCGATCCTTCGCGAGGACCACAGCAGATCCAGAGCGTTGCCGCTGCCCACCAGCCGCGGCAGCGTCCAGGAGACGCCGAGTTCGGCAGTCAGGCCGCGTCTGCTGAACACCGAGACGAAAGAGGCGTCGGTGGAAGCGAATCGCAGATCGCACATGGTCGCCAGGAGGAACCCGCCGCCCGCGGCGACCCCGTTGACCGCGGCGATGATCGGCTTGGGCTGGTCCAACAGGTACGAGAACATGCCGGCGTACCGTCCGTCGCCATGGGCCGCGGGCGGCGCCGGCACCCCGGCCGTCGTCGCCGCCATCGCGGCCGCGTCGAGGCCGGTGCAGAAGCCGCGGCCGGTGCCGGTGATCACGATGCCCACGACCCGGGCGTCATCGACCGCCGCCCGCACGCGGTCTCGCAGCTCGGCGAGCATGTCGAAGGTGAAGGCGCCCAGGGCGGCCGGATTGTCCAGCGTGATGAAGGCCACGGGGTCATCGACCCGGTAGCGGATGCTCGGTCGCTCGCTCGTGCCGGTCACGACGCCATCCCCAGGTCCTTGGCGATGATCGCCTTCATGACCTCGCTGGTTCCGGCATAGATCCGGTTCACCCGGATGTCGGCGTACAGCCGGGCGATCGGGTACTCCAGGACGTAGCCGTAGCCACCGTGCAGCTGCAGGCATCGGCCGATGACCCGGCCGGCGACCTCGGTGGACAGCAGCTTCACCCTGGCCGCGTCGGCCCCGGTGAGTTCGCCGGATTCCTCGAGATCCAGCGCCCGATCGACCAGCGCCTGGGCGGCGGCCACCTCGGTGTCGCATTCGGCGAGGACGAACCTGGTGTTCTGGTAGGCCGCCACCGGACGACCGAAAACCGTTCGGTCGTTGACGTAGTCGCGGGTGAGCCGGATGGCTGCGGCGGTCGAGGCCACCGCGCTGACCCCGACCGCCAGCCGCTCCCGGGGCAGGTTCTGCCCCAGGTACCGGAACCCCTCGCCCTCGGCACCGAGCAGGTTCGCAGCGGGGACGTGCACGTCGTTGAACGACAGTTCGTGGGTGTCGCTGGAGTGCAGCCCGATCTTGTCCAGCGAGCGGCCGTAGCAGAAGCCGGGACTGTCCGTGGGCACGACGAGCAGGCTCAGACCCGCGCGGCGATCGTTCGCGGTCGCCGGCGATGTCCGGGCCACGACGAGGCACAGTTCGGAATTCCGGGCGCCGCTGATGAAAGTCTTGGCTCCGTTCAGAAGGTAATCCCGTCCGTCCGCCGTGCGCCTGGCCGTGGTGCGGATGCCCGCCAGGTCGGACCCGGTGCCCGGTTCGGTCATCGCGATGCACAGCATGATGTCGCCGGCGGCGATGCCGGGGAACCAGCGTCGCTTCTGGTCGTCGGTGGCGAGCCGGAGCAGATACGGCAGGACGATTCCCGTGCTCAGGTTGTAGTGGCCGAGACTGACTGCGGCGCGCGCGGTTTCCTCGCTCACGATCGCTTCGTACTTGTGCCCGACCTCGCCGGCTCCGCCGTACTGCTCGGGGATCTCGAAGCCGGTGATGCCGAGCGCACCGAGCTGGTGGAACACCCCGCGCGGCGGTCGGCCGGCCTTTCCCCACTCCGCGAAGTGGGGGGTCACCTCGGTGGCGACGAAGTCGCGGATCACGGTCCGGAACGCCTCGTGCTCGGCGCTGTACACGGTTCGGATCACGGTGCCAGTCCAAGATCCTTGGCGATGATGGATTTCATGACTTCGCTGGTGCCGCCGTAGATGCGGTTCACCCGGGTGTCGGCGTAGAGCCGGGCGATGGGGTATTCGGTGATGTACCCGTAGCCGCCGTGCAGTTGCAGGCACTTGTCGATCACCCGCCCGGCGACCTCGGTGCAGAACAGCTTGATGCGGGCGGCGTCCGCCGCGGTGAGCTCGCCCCGCTCCTCCAGTTCCAACCCCTGATCGACCAGGGCCCATGCCGCCGACACCTCCGTGTCGCATTCGGCAAGCACGAATTTGGTGTTCTGGAACGCCGTGACCGGCCTGCCGTAGATGGTGCGCTCGCGGGTGTAGTCGAGTGCGAAGCCGATGGCCGCCTGAGCGCGCGCGGTGGCCTCCACCCCGATGGCCAGACGCTCGCGGGGCAGGTTCGCTCCGAGCTGCGCGAACCCGCGGCCCGGCTCCCCGAGCAGGTTCTCCACCGGCACCCGAACGTCGGTGAACGTCAGCTCGCTGGTGTCGCTGGCGTGCATGCCGATCTTGTTCAGGCTGCGGCCGATCTCGAAACCTGGTGCTGCGGTGTCGACCACCAGCAGCGACAACCCCGCGCGGCGGTCGCTTTCGGTGGGCTGTGACGTCCGCACCGCCACGACACAGAGCTCGGAGTTGCGTGCGCCGGTGATGAACGTCTTCCCCCCGTTCAGCACGTAGTGGCTGCCGTCGCCGGACAGGGTGGCGGTGGACCGGATGCCGGCCAGGTCCGACCCCGTTCCCGGTTCGGTCATCGCGATGCACAGCACGATCTCGCCGGTCGCTACGCCCGGCAGCCAGCGGCGCTTCTGCTCGTCGGTGGCCAGCTTCAGCAGGTACGGCAGGACGATGCCGGTGCTGACGGTGTAGTGGCCGATGATCACCGCCGCCGACGCGGCCTCCTCGGCAATGATCGCCTGGTACTTGTACCCGACCTCCCCCGGGCCGCCGTACTCCTCGGGAATCCCGAATCCAGTGACACCGAGAGCGCCCAGGGCGCGGAACAACTCGCGCGGCACCTGACCGGCCGCCTCCCATTTCGCGAAGTGCGGCGCGACCTCCTTGGCCACGAACTCGCGGATCATGGCCCGGAAGGACTCGTGGTCATCGTCGTACACGGATCGTTTCATGCTGATTCCTCTATCGCGTCGGCTCGAAGCACTCCGCGGTCCGGACTCGCGTGGCGATCGCGTTCGCCGGCCACCTAGTGAAGACTAACATCGCCCACTTCTTTGCGCCAGATATGTCACATCGTAACTGCAGTCATGCTGCTTGCAGCCTAGTCATGACTAATCGTCAGCCGCCGTCCAGCTCCGGATGCCGCAGACCCAGCACCGACCCGCCGAGACCGACCAGTTCGTCAGGGAAGGCGGGGCGCCCGCGATAGCGCGGGATCCGGCACAGCAGCCCGATCAGGGAATGGGTGGCCTCGACCAGCACCTGAGCCTCGCCGTCGGACAGTTCGGGGCGACGGCCGATCAGCAGGGCCACCCACTCGGTCGTGTAGTCGTGCTGAGTCCGGCGCAGGCCGAGGCGTTCCTCGGTGGGCACGTACACCATCTCGTTGTTGAGCGCACCCATCACGATGCCGTGCTCCAGGTTGGTCCGTACGAACGAGTCCAGCAGCAGCCTCAGCGCGTCGGCCGTCGTGCCGGCGAGGTCGAGTGCCGCCCACAGGTCGAACATCATCGAGTCGAGGCAGCGGGTCAGCTGGGTGATCAGAATCGCGGACTTGCTCGGGAAATGGTGGTAGAGGCTCGGTCCGGCGACACCCACGGCGGCGCCGATGTCGTCGATGCTGACCGCCTGGTAGCCACGTTCGGCGAAAAGGCGGGCCGCGGCGACGATCGCCGCCTCGCGCCGCGACGCGGGCAGCAGCCGCTGCCTCGGTATCGGGGTCGATTTTCCTTCCCGGGCGGGCGCGGGCAGCGCCGGCGAGTCGCAGATCGCCATCGTGGCGTCGACCAGCACGCCGCGCGCGCGTGCGGCGTCGAGCTTGACCGAGTGGTAGCCGACGCTGGCCAGGATCGACTGGCAGGACCAGACGAGCAGATCGACGTCGTCCGAGCCGAGGTCGCGTCGATGCTCGGCGATGAGCGTGCGCAGGGGCTGCACCGCCTGGCGAAAGCGCCGCTCCAACGTGCGGCGCCGGTCGTCCGGCAGGTGGGCGGCCTCCCGCTGCCACAGCAGGCCGCTGAACCTGCGGTCCAG
>DATDBV010000655.1:0-2455 GCA_036524715.1 Nakamurella sp.
GCGCCAGCGAGCGGGAGTCGCCGCGACCGCGGACCAGGAGTTTCGCCGCCGGTTCGGCGAGCAGCTCGACCCGGTCGGCGCGCTTGAAGTAGCCGAACGCCCACGGGTGGTCGTAGTCGTGCTCTGCCAAGCACGCCTGCAGGCTGATGCCGAGCCGTTCGACCGCCAGGGAGAAGGTGTCGGTCTCCTGTTCCAGGCCGGTGACGAAGGTCTGCATCGTGAGCGGGGTCAACGGGGCCGAGGCGATGATCTCGCCGGCGGCCACGTCGTAGACCACTGCGCCGTTCATGCACACCGCGATTCCGGTGAACCCGGCATCGATCACCGGGCCCAGCCACCAGATCGGCCGGCCGGTCGCCACCACCACGTGCGCCCCGGCCGCGGCGGCCCGGTTGAGCGCGTCCATGTTGCGCTCGCTGATCTTCATGCCGGACTCGTCGAGCAGCGTGCCGTCCAGATCGGTGACCACCATGGCCGGGGTGTCCGGCCGCTTGCGGGAGGTCGCCGACGGATCGGAGGTGGTGGTCACCGGGCCATTCTCCCCCGGTTGTCGCCAGCGTCGGACCACGGGCGGGTCACCATGGACCCCATGAACGATCCGGAGCGGCGCACCCAGCCGGGTCGGGCGGATCGACTGGCGGCCGTCATGCGTCGTGACGGGGCGCGCTGCGTGTGGTGCGGCCGGCCGTTCACCGAACTCGTCCACCCGACCACCGACCATCTGGTCCCGCGGGTCAAGGGCGGGCCGTCCTGGCTGGAGAACGAGGTCGCGGCCTGCTCGCGGTGCAACAACGACCGCGGCCACCTGACCCCGACGGACTGGTTGGCCGAATGCGGTCGGCGCGGCTGGTCACCCGACCGGGCCGCGGTCGAGGCGGCGCTGGACCGGCTGCGGGTGGCCATCGACGAGCGCGGCGGGCAGCGCCGGGCGGCGCGGTACCTCGACGGGCAGCGGCGCCGCTGGTCGTAAGGCACTCGGCAGGAACGGTCGGATGGCCGGAACAAAGGTGCGGCAGGTCGCACTTATCTTCCGGCGTGCTGGCGGGTCCGCTCGCTCCAGTCGCGCCACACCGCGTCCAGGCCGGATCGGTCGGTATCGGTGTCCAACACCCGGGCCACGGTGCCGGGGCCTGCCAGCTCGTACCTGGTGCCGACGGGCAGCGCCGGGCTCTCCGGGGCGCGGGTGCCCAGCCGGAGCACGGTGTCGATGACCCGGAACGGGCCCAGCAGGCCCGGGGCTCGCCGGGCATCGGAATCAGGGAGATCCAGGTCCTCGACCAGCAACTCGGCGCCGGTGCGCCGGACCCGGGTGGTCGCCCGCAGCGCACCACCGGCCTCGCCGGCCCGGCCGAACACCAGCGTTTCCCGCAGGCAGGCGGACGCGCCGGCGGCCAGGTCGATCGTCGTCGCCCGGACCACGTTCGCGCCGTCGGCGATCACGAACGGTTCGCCGCTCCAGGTCAGCGTTCCGCCCTCGGCCACGTCCGCGCGCACGGTCCAGCCGGACGCGGCGCCCGGCGCGTCGTAGGCGACGGTGCCGGCGGTCTCCACGATGTCCAGCCAGGCGCCCGGGCCGACCCGCACGTCGAACTCGACGTGATCGCCGCCGAGCAGCAGCGCGGTGGTGGCGACCAGCGCGACCCGGGCCCCCCGCTCGTCGACGCGCTGGACCCGGGCGGCGACCGGGCCGGGGGTGTGCCTGACCCGGGCCCGCCCGGGCGCCGGGTCGACGGCGATCACCGTCACGAGTGGTGCTCGGCCTCGTCGTGCGCGTGCCAGAGGTTCTCGTCGGCGTGGAAGTGTGGGGCCATCGGACCGGGGTCGACGACGACATGGGTGCCGGCGCGGAAGCTGCGCAAGGTGGCCCGGACCCAGCCGGTGAGCGCCTCGATCGAGACCCGGTCGGTGCGGGACAGCCCGATCACCGGGCGGCCGTCGCGGGCAGCCTGCCCGTCGGCGACCATCCGCGGCACGTCGACGCCGACATACGGGCCGAGGTCGGTCTTGTTGATGACCAGCAGATCGGCGCGAGCGATCCCAGGTCCGCCCTTGCGGGCGACGTCGCCGCCGCCGGCCACGTCCAGCACGAACAGCTGCGCGTCGACCAGGGCCGGTGAGAAGGTCGCGGTCAGGTTGTCCCCACCCGACTCGACCAGCACGACGTCCAGCGGGGCGAAGTCCGCCTCCAGATCCTCGACGGCGAGCAGGTTGGCCGTGACGTCGTCGCGGATGGCCGTGTGCGGGCAGGCCCCGGTCTCCACCGCGCGGATCCGCTCGGGGTCGAGCACTCCGGCCGACCGCAGGAACCGGGCGTCCTCGTCGGTGTAGATGTCGTTGGTGATGACGCCGAGCTGCAACTCGCCGGCCAGCTCCCGGCAGACGAGCGCGATGATCGACGACTTGCCGGTCCCGACCGGGCCGGCGACGCCGAGCCGCAGGGTGGTCCGGGTGGGGG
>DATDBV010000656.1:0-7895 GCA_036524715.1 Nakamurella sp.
GGCCGGGTTCTACCCCGCGGTCTACGCCGGCGCCCCCTGGTGGTTCCTGGACAACCCGTCCGAGATCCGCTCCTTCCAACACTCGGTCACCGAGATCGCCGGCCTGACCCGACTGTCCGGATTCATCGACGACACCCGCGCGTTCTGCTCCATCCCGGCCCGCCACGACATGTCCCGCCGACTGGACGCCGGATTCCTGGCCGGCCTGGTCGCCGAACACCGCCTGGACGAAGACGAAGCACTCGACAGCCTCACCGCCCTGGTCACCGACCAACCCCGAAAGGTCTTCAAGCTATGAGAACTCCCGACCGAACAGGACACCCCCGGTCGTAGGGGCCCGGTCGTCCCCGGACGTCGGCCTGCGGCGTCAATCAGGGCCGACCTCGGCCCGGGCACCTCCTTCCGTACCCACCCGGCCCGGTCACCGCCGGATTCGGTGCGTCAGGAACCTGCCAAGAAAAGCAAACCCAAGGACCCACCGCAATTCGGGTTCAATCACTCAATGAGGAGCACACCATGTGGACACTGTCAGGATTCGCCGACGAGATCGACGCCGACCTGCAGACCCAATGCGACGTCCTGACCGAACTGGGCATCAGGTACATCGAGTTCCGTAGCGCCTGGGACATCAACGTTCTGGATCTGGACGATGCGCAGATCGACGAGGTCGTGCGCATCCTGGCCGCCAACAATCTCTCGGTGTCTTCCATCGGGTCGCCGATTGGGAAGATCAACATCGAGGACGATTTCTCCGCGCACGTGACCCGGATGGAGCGCGCGCTGACGGTCGCCCGGAAGTTGAACGCCCCCTTCATCAGGGTGTTCTCGTTCTTCCTGCGGCCCGACCAGCAGCCCGCCGCGCACCGGGACGAAGTGATCCGCCGGATGCGGGTTCTCGCCGAAATGGCGCAGTCGGCCGGTGTGGTGCTGCTGCACGAGAACGAGAAGGACATCTTCGGCGACACTCCCGAGCGGGTCCTGGACATCGTCGAGTCCGTCAACCTGCCCAGCCTGAAACTGGCCTGGGACGCCGCCAACTACGTGCAGGTCGGGGTCACCCCCTTCACCGAGGCCTACTCCATCCTGCGACCACACACCGTGTACATCCAGATCAAGGACGCCGTGATGGAAACCCGCGAAGTGGTGCCCGCGGGCGAGGGTGACGGACAGATCCGGGACACCATGCAGGCCCTCGCGGCGGACGGATTCGACGGATTCTTCTCCATGGAGCCGCACCTGGGATCGGCGCACCATCTCGGCGGATTCTCCGGGCCGGATAACTTCATCCGCGCCACCAAGGCCTTCACCGGCATCCTGCAGGAGCAGGGCATCAGCTACGCATGAACGACCGACAATCTCTCCGGACCCCGGCATCCATTGTCACGTCGATTCGCGCAAGGAAGGCTGGTCGACGCCGAAAGGAAGACCATGACATCCAATCCACTCATCACCCAGGCAGCAATTGAGCTGCCCCCATCGGTGCACCTCGAACAGGGTCAGGGAGGCCTGCCGCGCCTGCGCGTGGCAGGGCGGGGAGGTAGCGCCGAGATCTACCTCCAGGGTGCACACGTGACCGCCTGGCAGCCCACCGGGCAGGAACCCGTCATCTGGCTGAGCCGGGCCAGCGCCTTCTCGCCCGGTGCGCCCATTCGCGGTGGAGTCCCGATCTGCTTCCCTTGGTTCGGCCCGAACACCACCGACCCGTCTGCGCCACTGCACGGATTCGCCAGGCTGCAGGACTGGGAACTCGTCGAGGCCAACGAGGTGGGAGACGATGTCTCGTTGACGTTCCGGCTCAATGACTCCGAGGAGACTCGTGCCTCCGCCTGGCCGTTCCGCTTCGAGGCAACATACCGGGTTGTTGTCGGGACGACCCTGCAGCTTTCGCTGGAGATCACCAACCGCAGCGGTGACGCGGTGACCTTCGATGAGGCGCTGCACACCTATTTCTCGGTGGGCGACGTCCGCGACGTCGCTGTCCGAGGTCTCACGGACGCGCACTACCAGGACCGCGTCCTGGGTGCGGGCCAGGTGCAACAGGGAACCGAACCGCTCCGCATCGAGATGGAGACGGACCGGATGTACCTGATCAGCGTGGGCACGGTGACCATCGAGGACACCGTCGGCGATCGCGTCATCCGGATCCGCAAGGACGGCTCCGGCGCGACGGTCGTCTGGAACCCGTGGATCGACAAGTCCAAGGCGATGGGTGATTTCGGGGACGACGAGTGGGGCGAGATGATCTGCGTCGAGCCCTGCAACGCAGGCCCGACCGAGGTGCGGCTGGACCCTGGCGCGCGGCACCGGATGGCCACCACCATCGACGTGCTCCCGCTGGTTCGCTGGTGAGGGGAACATAAGACCGCCAAGGGAGCATCGTCATGCCGCACGTTGAGATCGCACTTCGACAAGGTCGCCCGCCCGAAAGGATCCGATCGATGATCAGCGCGGTGACCAAGGCAGTCGCCGAATCCCTCGAATCACCGATCGAATCCATCCGGGTCATCGTGACGGAGATCCCGGCGACCCATTGGGCCACTGGGGATGTCACGCTTGCCGAGAAGATCTCCGCGAACGCCGCCTCCGACTCCGCGCAGCAGCACAGCGAGGGAGGTTCCGGCCGCGGATGACTGCCCTGCGCCAGATCCGACACGCGATCCAGACGTAGACATCGACCGCCAGCTGACCAGAGTTGCCATCGGGGTCCGGCTCGGCCGGCGGACGGTCGCCCCCTGATCTGGCTCAGGCCAGGGCGGTGATCAGCGTGCTGCTCGGGCGGGTCGTGGTGAGCAGGGCTGCCTGGTAGGCGTGGTAGACGTCGGGCTTGCCGGCCCACGTCCGCCCGTCCGGCCGGTTCCCGGGGTCCAGTTCGTGGCGCCAGCCTCCCTCGTGATGATCGATCAGGTACCGGTCGGCGTACCTCCACCAGCGCTGCAGGTCGGTGTCGAAAGCCGGTTCACCGAGCACCTTGTGCAGCAAGGCGGCGGCGCCGATGGCCTCGGCCACCACCCAGTGCATGCGTTGCCGGACCATCGGCGAGCCGCCGAAATCGACGGTGTAGACGAAACCGTCGGCGCCGTCGGCCGCCCATCCATCGTCGACCGATGCCCGGTAGTAGGCGCGGGCGTCGGTGAGGAGCCAACCCGGGGGCTCGGCCAGGGCCAGGTGCAGGTGGGCCAGCAGTCGGGACCATTCCAGGCCGTGGCCGATGGTGGCGCCCGGTGGCCGGAAGGGGTGCGCGGGTTCGTCCCGGTTGTAGTCCGGCAGCGGCCGCCACTGCTCGTCGAAGTGCTCCGGCAGCCGCCAATGGTAATCGCGGGCGGTGCCGTGGATCAGGCGGTCGGCGATGCCCAGTGCTCGTTGATGCCAGACGGCGTCACCGGTCACGTCGCCAGCCGCGAGGAACGCCTCGACCATGTGCATGTTGGCGTTGGCGCCGCGATAGCGCTCGGTCTGCGCCCAGTCCCCGCTGCGGACGTCCAGCGCCAGGCCGTCCGTCTCGGACCAGAATCTCTCCTCCATGACCGTGATCGCGTCCTGGAGCAGGGCGCGGGCCGAAGGGCGTCCCGCGGCCGTCGCGGCCGAGGCGGCGAGCAGCACGAAGGCCGTGTCGTAGGCACGCTTCTCGGTGATCCCCTCCCCGGACGGCGTGGTCGCGGAAGGCGCGGCGGCGAACCATCCGCCGAATTCGTCGTCGCGCAGCAGGGCCCGCAGCGCGGCGACCCCATGATCGACCAGCGGGCCGGCCTGCGCCCACCCCTGCAGATCGGCGAGCGCGAACACGTACGTCATCCGGGCGGTGATCCAGGTCTGTACTGAGTGCCCGGTGGCCACGTTTCCGTGGTCGTCGAGCCAGCCGAACCCGCCGTCGGCCAGTCGGGATCGGGCACCGAAGGCGAGCAACTCGCCGATCTGGTTCGTGGCGATCTGCACGGGCAGCGCGGAAACGGGGGAGAGGGAAGTGGTGCTGGTCATGGAGACACTCCGGCGGTGGCGGCGGCATGCAATCCGTTGGCATGCCGCAGGACGGTCGGGACGGCGAAGGCATCGGGAGTGACCTCGACCGCGCTGGTGACGGCGATCGTCACCGTCTCGGTGGGGAGCAGGGTGAGCAGCGCCTCGTCGACGCGCGCGCGCGGATCCACCCGATCGGCCAGCACGGTGATGTCGCGGACGTAGGACCGGGCGGTCACCGTCAGCCGGTACCCGCCGGTCTCGCGTGTGACCGCGACGTCGAGCGGGTCGGGATCGAGCCCCTGATCGATCACCTCGGCGTAGTTCCAGATGGCTCTGGGGAAACCGGTACCGGCCGGCCCGGTGTCGACCGCGTTGACGACCAGCACCTGCGTGGTGGGGTCGTCAGACTGGGCGACCTCTTCGGGCAGCGGCACGGTGATCGCCGAGCGGGCCGCCACCTGGGCGTCCAGTCGCCGCCCGGCCAGTCGGACACCCTCGAACCCGATGCGTTGGACGAGCAGTTGGCCGGCCCACGGCTGCGCGGTGTCGTTCACCAGGACCGCGGCCGGCCCCTCCGCCCGGGGCTGGACGGTGAGCAGTCGGGGTTGGAAGGCGGCCCGCAGGGCGTACCACACGGGTTTGCGGTTCTCGTCGAAGTCGACGGCGGCCCAGGACACGACGGGCCAGTTGTCGTTGAGCTGCCAGACGATCGCACCTGTGTTGTACGGCGTCAGCGACCGGAAATGCTCGATGCCGTAACGGATCGCGTGGGCCTGGTTGAGCTGGGTGGCCCAATGCCAGTCGTCGAACGTCGCCGGTGCGGGCAGGTGACCGCGCATGCCGCGTTCGAGCTTGAGGTTCCCGTCGATGGCCTTCTGGTGCACCAGCATCTGATGCCCGTACGGCTCCAACGGGGTGTCGTGGACGACCCGGGTGAGGGTCGAGAACGCGGGCGGTCCCTGGAATCCGAACTCGGACACGAACCGGGGACGGTGCTCGCGGTAGGTCGTGTAGTCCTCGCGGTTCCACACGTCCCAGATGTGCATCGTGCCGTGCGCCGGATCGTTGGGATGCAGGTAGTCCGAGAAGGAGAACGGGCTCCCGTCGGAGTACGGCCGGGTGGGGTCGAGTTCGGCCAGCAGCCCGGGCAGCAGGCGGCGGTAGTAGCCATCGCCCCAGGTCCGCCCGGCCAGGTGGCGACGCCAGTCCCAGTCCACGTAGCCCCAGATGCTCTCGTTGTTGCCGTTCCACAGGATCAGCGAGGGGTGGGCGGACAGCCGGGTGATCGCCTCCCGGGCCTCGGCCTCGACCTCGCCGGCGAGCCAGGGTTCCTCCGCGTAGGCGGCGCAGGCGAACAGGAAGTCCTGCCACACCAGCACACCGAGTTCGTCGCACCGACGGTAGAAGTCCTCGGACTCGTAGATGCCACCACCCCAGACCCGGAGCAGATTCATGTTGGCCTCGACCGCGTCGAGAATCCGTCGGGCGTACCGGTCCGCGTCGATCTCGGTCAGGAAGGCGTGATCGGGAATCCAGTTCGCGCCGCGGATCAGCACCCGCATGCCGTTCACCAGGATCTCGAACGGGGATCCGTCGGCGTCCGGCGCGGTGACCAGCTCGACCGTGCGGAATCCGATCCGGCCCGTCCAGGCAGCGCCAACGCCGCCGCCGGCCGCCGGCGCGGCCGTCACCCGCAGGTCGTACAACGGCTGTGCGCCATGGCCGATCGGCCACCAGCGCTGCACCTGCGGAATCCGGACCACAGCGGTCAGTGTCGACCCGCCGGTGGTGACGATGGTTCGTTCTCCGGCGATGTCGACGATCACCGTGAACGGTTCGGCGCCCACGTCGTCGACGCCCGACGCACTGAACAGCTCCGCGGCCGCCGTCCGGGAAGTGGCCCGCTCGAGCTCGACATGGGCGGTCAACACACCGGTGTCACCGTCCAGGTCGACCAGCGGCCGCACCGACGCGATCCGCACCCCGGACCAGCTGTGCAGGAACAGCGGGCGCACGATGCCACTGGTGGCAACGTCGATTCCCCAATCCCAGCCGAAATTGCACGCCATCTTGCGAAGTGCGTTGTAGGGGTGGTGGTTCACGTGGGGATACGAGCCGAACGCGGCCGAGCGTCGGTGTGCCTCCGGCACCGGAGCGGCGAACTGCACGGCCAGCTCGTTGCGACCGGCCCGCAGCACCGGACCCACCTCAAAGCGGTAGCTGCGGTGCTGGTTCTCCGTGCGGCCGACGACGATCCCGTTGAGGGTCAGCGTGGCCACCGTGTCCAACCCGTCGGCGACCAGGTCGTGCCGCTCGGACCCGTCGGGGGACCAGTCGAACTCGCCGCGGTACTCCCACACCGTATCGCCGATCCACTGCTGCGACGTCTCAGCGTCGCCGTCGAACGGGTCGGTGATCAGCCCGGCGCGCAGCAGGTCGGTGTGCACACAGCCGGGTATGGCGGCCGGGATCTCGACGCCGACCAGGTCGTCCGGGACCGTGTCCCCGATCGCCCGCAGGGTCCAGCCGTCGTGCAGTGTCAGCACAGTCATCGGGTTCCTCAGCTCTGAAGGTGGGTCGGCATGGCTCGTTGATGTGTGTTCTTTATTAGCCTACTTGAGTAAGCTCTGTCAAGTACGCTGTCGCTCGTGACCGACAACGGGGCCTGGCCCGCCCACCAGCGCTCGCCGCTCGCCGCGGCGACCACCCGTGGCCTGGTGCTGGACCTGATCCGGTCGCGGGGTCCGATCAGTCGGGTGGAGCTGGCCTCGGCCACCGGGCTGACCCAGGCCACGATGTCCACGCTGGCCCGTCAGCTGATCAACGACGGGTTGGTCGTGGAGTACGGCCGGGGTGAGTCGACCGGCGGCAAACCACGCGTGCTGCTGGACATCGACCCGATGGCCCGGTTCGCGGTCGGCATCCAACTGGGTGCCGACTCGGTGAGTTACGTGGTGTGCAATCTTGCCGGCACGCTGGTCGGCCGCCTGCGCACCCGGGGCGCGGGCACGATCGGCCCCGAGGAGGCCGTCGAGGCGATGACCCGCCGGGTTCGGGTGTTCGTCGACGCTCTCGGTATCGACGTCGCAAGCGTCGTCGGAATCGGCGTGGTGGCACCCGGTCCGATGGACCTTCGAACCGGCACCATCCTGGCCCCACCCACCCTGGTCCGCTGGGCCAACTTCCCGCTGCGCGAGCGACTGGCGACCACGACCGGACTGCCCGTGGTGCTGGACAACGATGCGACGGCGGCCGCGGTGGGGGAGTTCTGGTCCGGTTCGATCGCCGAGTCCGCCGCCCACTGCACCGTGTACCTCGGCGCCGGGCTGGGCGCCGGGATCATCATCGGCGGCAGCGTCTTCCGCGGGGCGAGCGGCAATGCGGGTGAGGTGGGCCGGATCAGGCTCGACGTGGGCAAGCGGCTCTCGACTACCGCGGAGCACCAGGTGATGCCCGCATCGGTGGCCGCGGCGGCGCGCCGGGCGCTGGCCGCGGGTCGGCCCGCCGGCTTCGAGCTGCCCGCGACGGGCGATGCGTTCCGGGACTTCGACATCGTGGCCACCGCCGCGATCCGCGGCGATCGGCTCGCCGGGCGATTGATCCAGGACTCCGCCCGGGCGTTGGCCACCGCGGTGGTGGCGATGGCCAACATCCTGGACCTCGACTCGGTCACCCTGGCCGGTCCGTCCTTCGCGATCGCCGGGACCCTGTACGTCGAGGCGGTTCAGGAATCGATGGCGACCGGGTTCTTCGCCCGTGCCGTGCACGACGTGACCGTCCGACTCTCCGATCACCTCATGGACGCGGCCGCGGTGGGCGGAGCCTCCCTGGTCATGCAGCATCAACTGGCGCCGCGCAACCTGTCCGCGGCGTCCTACCCGGCGAACAGGACCTGATCATGGCTCGGAAACGGCCGAACGCGCTGGTGGCACCGGTGC
>DATDBV010000657.1:0-7526 GCA_036524715.1 Nakamurella sp.
GATCCAGTCGGTGGTCCAGGCCGGCGAGAGCACGATCCGGACCCGCACCGACGGCGCGCCGGCGGCCCGCAGCGCCGACTCGACGTCGCCGGCGATGACCTCGGTGGCCGGGCAGCCGGTGTAGGTCGGGGTCAGCTCGACCAGCACGATGCCGGCCAGATCGCCCTCACCCCACCGGACATCACGCACGATGCCGAGATCGTCCAGGGTGAGCACCGGGATCTCCGGATCGCTGACGCCCCCGGCCGCCGCCCGCAGCCGGCCCAGCGAGGTCGCCGGCACGGTCAGGGTGGCCATCACCAGCACACCCCCGGGTGGGCGCGGTGCAGGCTCTGCATCTCCGCGAGCAGGTGGCCCAGGTACTCGGTGTGCAGGCCCCGGCGCCCGCCGCGGGACCGCCGGTTCGGCTGCGGTTCGGTCAGCGTCGCCTCAGCCAGCACCGGGCGCACGCACTGCGTCCAGGCCGGTCGCAGGGTGGCCGGGTCGACAGCGATGCCCGGGAGGGCGGCGAGCTGGTCGGCGATGTCGGCCGGGTCGAAGATCTCCTCGACGTACGGCCAGGTTGCCGCCAGCGCCGCCTGCATCCTCTCGTGCGACAGCGCGGTGCCGTCGCCCAGCCGCAGCGTCCACGCGATGGCGTGATCGCGATGGTAGGCAACCTCTTTCACCGCCTTGGCGGCCAACCCGGCCAAGCGCTCGTCGGCCGAACCGAGCAACGCGGTGTAGAGCTCGAACTGGTAGGCGGAGAAGATCAGCTGCCGGGCGATGGTCACCGCGAAGTCGCCGTTACCGATCTCCACGATCTGCAGGTTGCGCAACTCGCGTTCGGTGCGCAGGTAGGCCAGGTCGTCCTCGCTCCTCCCGCGCCCCTCCACCTCGCCGGCGTGGGTCAGCAGGGTGCGGGCCTGCCCGAGCAGGTCGAGGGAGATGTTGGCCAGCGCCACGTCCTCCTCGAGCTGCGGCGCCCGGGTGATCCACTCGGCCAGTCGGTGGGACAGCACCAGGGCGTCGTCGCCGAGGCCGATCAGGTAGCCGGCCAGCGCGGCCGTGTCGGTCGCGGTCGGTGCAATCGGCGCGGTCACAGGTGCGACACCCCCTCCGGGACGTCGTAGAAAGTCGGGTGGCGGTAGGCCTTGTCCAGCGCCGGGTCGAAGAACGGGTCCTTCTCGTCCGGGCTGGACGCGGTGATCGCGGCCGCCGGCACCACCCAGATCGACACACCCTCACCGCGCCGGGTGTACACGTCGCGGGCATTGCGCAGGGCCATCGCCGCGTCCGGGGCGTGCAGGCTGCCCACGTGCTGGTGGGACAGGCCACGCCGGGCCCGCACGAACACCTCCCACAGCGGCCAGCCGCGGCGCTCGCCGCCCGTCACGCCGCCACCCCCGCGCGGTCGGCGTGCTTGGCGGCGTAGGCGCTGGCCGCCTCCCGCACCCAGGCCCCTTCGTCGTGGGCGCCGACGCGGCGGGCCATCCGGTCGGCGTTGCACGGGCCGTCGCCGCGGATCACCCGGTTCATCTCGGCCCAGTCGATCGCGCCGAAGTCGTGGTGGCCGCGTTCTTCGTTCCACCTCAGATCGGGGTCGGGCAGGTCCAGGCCGAGCACCCGGGCCTGGTCCACGCACATGTCGACGAAGCGCTGCCGCAACTCGTCGTTGCCGAACCGCTTGATCCCCCACGCCGTCGATTGAGCCGTGTGGGCGGACGACTCGTCCGGTGGACCGAACATCATCAACGACGGCCACCAGAACCGGTTCACCGCGTCCTGCGCCATCTCGTGTTGCGCCGGCGACCCGTGCGACAGGGTGTGCAGGATCTCGAATCCCTGCCGCTGGTGGAAGGACTCTTCCTTGCAGATCCGGACCATCGCCCGCCCGTACGGGGCGTAGGAGCAGCGGCACAGCGGCACCTGGTTCAGGATCGCGGCACCGTCCACCAGCCAGCCGATGGCGCCCATGTCGGCCCAGCTCAGCGTCGGGTAGTTGAAGATGGACGAGTACTTCTGGCGGCCGGAGTGCAGCGCATCCAGCAGGTCCTCGCGGTCCACGCCCAGGGTCTCCGCGGCCGAGTACAGGTAGAGGCCGTGCCCGGCCTCGTCCTGCACCTTGGCGATCAGGATCGCCTTGCGTCGCAGGCTCGGCGCCCGGGTGATCCAGTTGCCCTCCGGTTGCATCCCGATGATCTCCGAGTGGGCATGCTGGGCGATCTGCCGGATCAGCGTCCTGCGGTAGGCCTCGGGCATCCAGTCCCGTGGCTCGATTCGCGCCTCGTCGGCGATCAGCCGATCGAACTCCGCGCGCAGCTCCGCCGGCTCCGCCGTCCCGGACGCCTCGGCGCTGTCCACGTTGACGGTCACCCCGCCTCCCTTGCCACGCTTGACACGATTTCCTGACCGATCGGTCTGTTAATATTGTCCTGGCGTTGCGGCGCCCTGTCAACACGCCCGGTCAACACCTTCGCGATCGGCCCGCACACATCCTTCGGCCACACTGGACGATGAGTGCCGTTGACGACCTGCTCGCCGTCGCCCGGAGTCGGTTGGATCGGGTGACGCCCGAGCGCCTCGGCGCCGAGATCGCCGACGGGGCAATCGTGGTGGACACGCGCCCGGTGGACCAGCGCACCGCGGACGGGTCGTTGCCCGGGGCCCTGGTCATCGACCGGAACGTGCTGGAATGGCGACTCGATCCGACCTGCCCGCACCGGCACCCGGCCATCACCCACCACGACCACCGCGTCATCGTCGTCTGCAACGAGGGCTACAGCTCCAGCCTGGCCGCGGCCACGCTGCGAGATCTCGGGCTGGCCCGGGCCACCGACCTGGTCGGCGGGTACCGGCAGTGGCGAGAGCACCAACCGGCCGATCCGGCGCCCGGCGGGTGACCCGGCCCGCCGGCCATGGGGGCCAACGGGGGTGGTGGTCCGGTCAGCCTCCCCCACCGCGATGCTCGCCCGGTCGCGGCGAATCAACCGGCCGCGGTCGCGATCAGCGCCGCCGCCCGGTCGACCTCGTCCGGCGTGGTCCAGCGGCCGACGGAGAGCCGGATGACCCCGAGCGCCCGTTCCGCGGGCAGGCCCATCGCCGTCAGCACCGGCGAGGGCCGGTCCTGTCCGGCGTGGCAGGCCGACCCGGCGGAGGCGGCAACGCCGGGCAGCCGGGCCAGCAGGTCGAGCGCGCCGACCCCGTCGATGCCGACGCTCAGCGTCGACGGCAACCGCGGGGCGCTGCCCGCGGTGATCCGCACCCGGCCGGGCAGGCGTTCCCGGAGCCGCCGTTCGAGCCGACCGGTCAGTTCGCCCAGTCGAGCCGACTCGCCGGAGCGCAGCGCGTCCCCGGCCAGCTCCGCGGCCCGGCCGAGACCGACGATGGCGGCCACGTTCTCCGTCCCGGCCCGCAGGCCGCCCTCCTGCCCGCCACCGCCGACGACCCGGCGCAACGGCACCCCGTCGGCGACGGACAGCGCGGCGACACCCTTCGGCGCGTACATCTTGTGTCCGACGACGGTGAGCAGGTCGACGCCCAGGTCTCGGACATCGACGTCCACCTTGCCGACCGACTGGGCGGCGTCGCAGTGCACAGGCACGCCCCGAGCGTGGGCGATCCGGACGATCTCCCGGACGGGCTGCCGCACGCCGGTCTCGTTGTTCGCGTGCATGACCGTCACCAGCGCCGTGTCCGCGGTGATCGCGCGGGCCACGTCGTCGGGATCGACCAGGCCGTCGGCGTCGACGGGCAGCACGGTGACCGCGACATCGGGCAACTCGCTCAGCTCGGCGCAGGCGGCCAGGACCGCGGGATGCTCGGTCACCTGGGTGATGACGTGCCGTCGGGGCCGCGGATCGGCGAGCACCACGCCCCGGACGGCCAGGTGGTCGGCCTCGGATCCGCTGCCGGTGAACACGATTCGCTCGGCCGACGCGCCGATGAGGTCGGCCAGCTGGCCGCGTGCGGTGTCGACGGCCGCGCGGGCGCGGGCGCCGTAGACGTGCGTGCTGGACGGGTTGCCGAAGCCGTGGGTCAGCCACGGCGACATCGCCGCCACCACCCGCGGATCGACCGGCGTGGTGGCGTTGTAGTCCAGGTAGATCGGCCCGTCGGCCAGGCCGGGGTGCATGGACACCACCATAGGGGTGGCGCCGCGTCCCGACCCGGCCCAGGCGCCGACGGCGAACTCGCCCCCGGCGGGCCGGGGGTCAACCTCCCGGCTACCCGGTGAGCGCGTCCGCCGCCTTGATGTAGGCCGCCTCGGCCTCCCCGGCCGGCATGCCCTTGACCGCCGCCCACGCGTCGTACTTGGCCCGGCCGACCATGTTGGTGAAGCCGGGTCGCTTCCCGGTCACGTCACCCTGCGTCGCCTGCTTGTAGAGGGCGTACATCCGCAGCTTGGTGTCGTTGCCCGGGTCCGTCGACTGCCCGTTCACCCGGTCGACCGCCGCCTGGAAGTCCGCGCTCGGCTCGTTCGCCATGATGACTTGTCTAGTCCGGCCGCCGGTGGGCGTCAACACGAAGTCGATACGCGTGGTTTCGACGGCGGTCCCGGCTCGGTCCCGGCTCGAACGCGGACGAGGACCCGTTCGGCGTCGGCGTGCAGGGCCGACCGGCGGGCGTCATTCCCGTGGCTCAGTCGCCACACCCGACGGAGCCGGTCGACGGGATCTGCTCGGCGGACGGAAGGATGACCGTCACGACCACGGTGTTGTTCCCCTCGTCCGTCTCGTCGATCACGTCGGACGGGTCGACGCTGATGCTGATCTTGCGTGCTCCCCAGACCTCTTGCCGGAACGCTGAACTCGGCGACGGTGACCGCCTCCTCACCCGGTACCTGGTGATAGTGGGTGGCGTCGCCTGACTTGCTGGCGCCGCGGATGGACACCGGACCGGGCAGGTCCGAGACATCACCACCGACCAGCTTGAAGCCGAAGCCGACGCCGAGTCGTCCGCCCATTCCCGGGCTGGAGCTCGGGGTGAAAAGGCAGGACAGGTCGTCCGCCGAGGCGACCAAGTCGTAGCCGGCGAGTACGGAGCCGGCGATCCGGATCGGAACGGATGCGATGGAACCGCCGGCGCCGTTGCCAACCACGAGGCACGCCTGAAAATCGCCGTCGACCGCGACGTCGGTTCGAGTGATGGTGATCTGGCACGACTCACCGGTGCCCAGCCACATGTCGGCGCCTGCCTGATCGACGTCGAGCAAGCTGGCGGGATCCTCCTCGATCTCGACTTTGGTCACGTGCAGGGGAGCCGAGCCGATGCCCGTCACGGTGACCGCCGGGCACCCGGCGGCGTCGCACCGCAGCGGAGCCGGATTGACCTCGATGCCGAGATCACCCTCGCATGACCGCACTGCGCCTTCAACGGTGTAATCGCAGTCGGGCCCGTCGTTCTCCGCGGACCCGGGCGCTTCCACCGCGATCGACGTGACGGATGCGGCCAGATTCTGCCGAATCACCAGCCGAGAAGTCTGATCTTGCTGAACGTTCGGCCCGTTTCCTGTGACACGCAGGTCGGCCCGTTGTCATCGAATGCGGCCCGTTCGGTGACTTTGTCAGCATGGTTGGCCCAAGATCATGATCCTTGAGCTTGGGTGGTCGGGTGGTGTGGCCTGCCGGGCGCAGCTCAGGGTCCAGGGACCACCGTGGCCGTCTTGCCCAGATCCACAAGAGCAGCCTTCTTGAACCGCTGGTGTGGATGTCGGCGCGGGGACGGTGACTTCTGGCAGTTCCGGCACTGCCGATTCGACGACGCCGATCGAGCCAGATTCACTGGCGAAGATCCCCGCCGCAGCGACCTATGGGCTGATTCCGACGACAGCCGGCGGCCGAACCTTTGTCATCCAAGAGGGCCCGCGCAGGTCAACGGCCACGCGACGGGCCAACTTACGTGTCAAGGGACACCCCGGAACGCCTTCGATCGCGTCGCCGGCGGTGAATCCGAGAGAGGTGAACCCGATTGCGGCGACCGTGATACCGATGCCGATCGACACCCGAAGATGCCAGAGCGATCCCGCCGCCCCCATGAGCTGGGGGACCGTGGCGCCGACGGTCGCGCCCACCATGTTCAAGGTCGGCGACGATGCGAGCAGGAGGGTGATGACCGTGCCGCAGATCGATCCCACGATCGAAAGCAGCCAGGGCCACACCAAGGCCACACCGACGTTCGAGTTTTCGCTCACGGAATCCCCCCAAGGTCTGCCGATTGCGCACGCAAAGGCCATAAGAACGCGGGCTCCCACGTCACTCCGATTCCCGATTTGGCTTGGCCAGGATCGAAGGGGAATGCCGAACGTCCGGCTCCTCCCGGGCTCCCGACGCGGGCAATCGCTCCCATCCGAACCTCGCGCGGACCCGTCCGAGCAATCGCTCCGTTGCCGAGCGGGCGGTGCTCCTACACTGCCGCCCATGCGCATCGGCGTGCTCGGACCGCTCCAGGTGAACCGCGGGTCGACGGCGGTCGACATCGGTTCACCCAAGCCACGCGCGCTGCTGGCCGTCCTCGCGCTGCACGCCAACCGGCCGGTGCAGGTCGACACGTTGGTCGACTTCCTCTGGGGTACGGCGCCGCCCGCGGCGGTGACGGCGTCGATGCACTCCTACGTCTCGATCCTGCGCCGGGCGCTGTAACCGGATCGCGCCGCGCGCACCGCGTCCCAGGTCCTGCTGACGTCCACCGCCGGGTACGAGCTGCGGGTGCCGCCGGACGCGGTCGACGCGCACCGGTTCGCGCAGGTGACCCGCGACGTGCACGCCCACCTGGACGGTGTCGGGCCGCCGGACGTGCCCTCCGGCCTGGGCCCGGCCGAGCTGGCCGGCCTGGTCGACCAGCTGACCGAGGCCCTGTCGTGGTGGCGGGCCGAGCCGTACACCGACTTGGACGACCGGCCGGCGGTGCAGGCCGAACGAGCCCGGCTGCAGGACCTGCGGCTGACCGCCGTCGCCGACCGTGCCCGAATCCAGCTGGGTCTCGGCCACGATTCCGCCGCGGTCGCGGAGCTGGGCCCGGCTGCCCACGACCATCCGCTGCGCGAGGACCTGTGGGCTCTGCTGGCGCTCGCCCTGGCTCGGGCCGGCCGGCAGGGCGACGCGCTGCAGGCACTCTGTGCCGTCCGGGAGGCCCTTGACGCCGAGCTCGGCATCGACCCCGGCCCGCAGCTGCGGGACCTGGAGGTCGCCGTCCTGCGGCAGGACGTCGGACCGACCCGGCCGACTCCGGGTCCCGGCACCGGGCCGATGCGGCCACCGCCGCCCGCTCCCCGGTCCGGGCCGCCGCCCATCGCCAGGTCCGGGCCGCCGCTCGTCGGCCGCGACGCCGAAATGGCCTCGTTGCTGGCCCTGCTCGACGACGCCGGGTCCGGCACCGTCCGGTCGGCACTGCTGGTCGGCGAGCCAGGCATCGGCAAGACCCGGCTCACCGAGGAGTTCGCCGCCCGCGCCGCCGGTCGCGGGTTCGGGGTGCACGTCGGCCGGTGTTCCTCCGATGAGGGGGCGCCGCCGCTGTGGCCGTGGGTGACGGTGCTCGGTTCGCTGGCC
>DATDBV010000658.1:0-3836 GCA_036524715.1 Nakamurella sp.
GCGGCATTGTCGCCGAAGCCGGTGGTCGGGATGGGTTCGCCGAATTCGATGATCCACTTGCTGGGCAGCGGGACGGCCCCGAGCGGACCCAGCCAGGGGAACGTCGGGGTGATGGGAAAGTACGGGAACCCCAGGGCGCGGGCCAACGGCTTGAGGTTGCCGATGAGCGGGTAGATCTCCTCGGCGCCGACGATCGACACCGGGATGATCGGCACCCCGGTCTTGAGGGCGGCCGTGACGAACCCGCCGCGGCCGAATCGCTGCAACCGGTAGCGCTGGGAGTAGGGCTTGCCGACACCCTTGAAACCCTCCGGGAACACGGCGACCAACTCGCCGGTGGACAGCAGCCGCTCCGCATCGGGGTTGCAGGCCAGGGTGTTGCCCATCTTGCGGGCGATCGGCCCCATGAACGGGGTCTGGAAGACGAGGTCGGCACCGAGCATCCGCAGCGGGCGGCGCATCGGATGGTGCTCGCGCACCGCGACCGCCGTCATCAGCGCGTCGACCGCCACGGTGCCCGAGTGGTTGGCCACCAACAGCGCGCCGCCGATGTCCGGGATGTTGTCCATCCCGAGCGTTTCGATCCGGAACCACTTCTCGTACAACACCTTCAGCGGCGGCACGACGACGTGGTCGGTGAAGTCGGCGTCGTAGCCGAAGTCGTCGACCTGGTACTCGCCGGTCATCCGCCGGCGCACGAAGGCGAGCGACCCAGCGAGTCCTCGCCGCCAACCGGTTTCGGTGTTCTCGTCGGCCGGCACGGGGTCGGCCGCAATGCTGTCGGCCACCTCCGTCCGCTGGGGCCTGCTGCGCTCCCGTACCCGGCGCTCCGTCGGCGCATCGGTGCCGGCCACGGCGGTTCCTCCGTCCCGCTCGAAGATCTGTTCGTCGATCCGGTTGTCGGCGGCGATCGCCGACACCGGCCGCCCCGTCGGGCGCGGCCCGTCCGGCCCGCTCACCACGCCGCCCTTGCTCATCGGATCCGCCGCCGGCGCGGTGTGCCCGCGGCATGGCCGTCGATGCCGACCAGCTTGGGCCTGCTGCCGTCGACCGGATCCGACCCGCCGGCGACGAACGGGACGGGTGTATCGGCGAGCAGCACCTCGATGGTTGAGCCCTGGTCCGGGTTGCCCGCCCCGATCGCCGGGGTGTCCGGCAATGGTCGAACGCCGATGGCACCGGCCACCCGCACCTCCACGGCCCGCACCGCCTCGGGCGTGACGACCGGCCGCAGCCCGGCGGCGAAGTCGTCGAACGCCTCGACGGTGGTGAAACTGGGCGTGTAGCCGGCCCGCTCCCGCAGCCGGGTCGTGTCCATCACCCGGCCGGCCGCGAGGACCTTGACCTGACCCGGCGAGAAACCGCCCAGTCGCAGGGTCCGCATCACCCTGGACAACGGATCGAGCCCGAATGATGGCACCGGCAGGGGAATCCGCCCCGCCCGGTGGATTGCCTGCGCCAGGGTGATCGTGCCGTCCCCGGCCGCGTTCACCGTCCCGGCGAAACTGCCCAGCGCCAGGTGTTCCAGCAGCCCGATCGCATCCTGCTCGTGCACGAACTGCAGCCGCGCGTCGCGACCCAGGACCATCGGCACCGCCGGCGCGAGGCCGAAGTAACGGGTGAGGGGCGTCACCACGGTCGGTCCGACGACCTCGGCGAACCGGGGCACCGCGATCCGCACATCTTGCCGCCGGCGCCCGAAACCACGGACGTAGGCCTCGATATCGATCGCGTCCCGGCCAGGGCCGGACGACGGGACCGACCGCGCGGACATCTCCTCGGTGAAGATTGCCGGATCACGCGACGACGCCCCGTACACCGCGCCGGTCGACCGGACGATCAGGTTGCGCACGCTCTCCGAGCGCTGGCACGCGGCAAGCAGTTGCATGGTGCCCAGGACGTTCATTTCCTTGGCCATGGTCCGCGCGGCGGTGGACGCCGGCGTCGACGACGCCGACGCATGCACCACCGTGTCCACCCCGGCGGCCTCGATCACCCTGGCCACCAACGGGTTTCGAATGTCGACCCGGGCGAAGTCGGCCGCGCCCATCCGGGCGCGCGCGGCCGGCTCGGGCAGGGCGGCATCGACGCCGATGACCCGGTCGACCGCCGGGTTCGCGGCCAGCCGACCGGCCAGGCACGACCCGATGACCCTGGTCACCCCGGTCACCAGGACGATCAGTCCCGCCATGGACCTGCCACCCCTTGCCTGATGCCTCGGCTCCGGATTACTTGCCGGCCTTGCGACGCGCCACCCGGGTCTTGCGCAGCAGCTTGCGGTGCTTCTTCTTCGCCATCCGCTTGCGACGCTTCTTGATGACAGATCCCATGAGGACTACTCCCGGTGTGCGGCCGCCGCGGTCCACGGGCCGCATCGACGCATGAGCACGAACGAACATGTCCGCTCGAGGGCCCGGCGGATGCCGAACCCGGGTCATCTTACCGGCCGGTACCGGGCGCCGGACAGGCGTCAGCCGACGTCGTTGAACGCGGTCCGCAGGTAGTCGTGAACGGCGCGCTCGGGGACCCGGAACGACCGTCCTACCCGGACGGCCGGAAGCTCGCCGGAATGCACGAGCCGGTACACCGTCATCCGGGACACCCGCATCAGCGTGGCGACCTCCGCGACGGTCAGGAAACGCATTTCAGACAGCGATGAATCCCGAGGCGTCGGCTCCCTCGGGGGTCGGTCGTCTCGAGCGGGCATCGGACACCGTCTTCCGGCACGTCTCGCGCCGCCGGCTTCCCCTCCGGTGGACACCCAACGTACGTGCTCAGTGAACTCTAGCGTGACTGGTGGGATCCGCGCGACGGTCAGTTTTCGCAGCCAGCGACATTTCACCCTCGGTAGCCACCAATTCGGGTGACAGACGCTCCGAACGGCGGCCGAAGGTGGGCGTCGGCCCTCCCGAGGCCGACCCGAGACCGACCCTGGCCGACCCTGGCCGACCCGAGCCGACCATTGCCACCAGGCGATCGCGGGTGGAAGGTGGAGGGACCGGCAGCGCCGCCGGGGCGCCGCCCGGAGCCGAAGGGGTCCGGCGATGTACGCACGGTCCACGACATTCCAGGCCAAGGTGCGCATGATGGACGCGGGCATCGAATTCCTGCGGGGCGAGGTGGTGCCGACCGTCCAGGCCATGCCGGGTTGCCTCGGCCTGTCGATGATGGCCGACCCGATGTCGGGCCGGTGCATCGTCACCTCGTCCTGGGAGTCGATGGACGACATGCGGGCCACCGACGCGGCCGTGGCCCCGATGCGCAGCCGGGCCGGCAAGCTGCTGGGCGGCCTGCCGTTCGTCGAGGAATGGGAGATCGCGGCGATGCACCGCCATCACCATTCGCATCAGGGTGCCTGCGTCCGGGCGACCTGGATGCACGGAGCCGCCGCCGACCTGGATCGCGGTCTGGACCTGTTCAAGATGGTGACGATGCCGGCGATGGAAGGCCTGGACGGGTTCTGCAGCGCCAGCCTGTTCCTGGACCGGTCGACGGGTCGCGCGGTGATGTCGGCCACCTACGACTCCCGGGAGCTGATGACGGCCACCCGGGAGCAGGCCATGGACCTGCGGACGCGCACGGCCGGCGACGCCCGGGTGGACATCCTGGACGTCGCCGAGTTCGATCTGCTGCTGGCCCACCTACGGGTCCCCGAGATGGCCTGACGACCTGCGTCCGGTCACGGAACCCCCCATCCCCGCCCGCACCGCTCGCCACCCCGTGTTGATCATGCAGAGGGTGCCGCTCTCCGCGCCTCGGAAGGGCACCACATGCATGAACGACGGGTGGTGACGGGTGCGGGCCGGGTCAGCTCCGGTTGACCAGGTGCACCAGCA
>DATDBV010000659.1:0-9730 GCA_036524715.1 Nakamurella sp.
CCACCCTCGTAGAACCTCACGGATCTCCACCACATCGACCTCCCGGAACGCCACGGAACCTCCACGTCTGCCAACAGAACGTGGAGATCGAACAAGCGCCCCGGCCGCCCGGCGTCACGACACGCCGGGCGGTCCCATAACTGGCAGAACACTGGTCCCAAGACCAAGGCAGAAAACCGGCTCAGCCGGTCCCATCACGCAGGCAGGCGACAAGAATCGTGATCGTGCACCGAATTCAGCACCGTGGCGAGGTGTATCGTCCGCGCTGACCGCGTAAGTTGACCGTGGGCGCGCACCGGTGCACGCATGCCGACACGACGGGGCCACCCAGGGCCACCCCGGGACCTGCCGATCCGCTCCCGCGGTCACCGTCGCCGGCATCCGCGGAGGGGTCGGTTTTCAGGTGATCGTAGCGGGGTTGTCGCCACGACCGGCGAACGGACGAGGACGTCGGGCGAGCCAACGTGGGGTGACTTCATGATCACAATAGGGTGACGGTGCCTGCGAGCCCGGATGCGCGCGGCTATGGTAACCATCGTTCACGGTGGGGGGAATGCCCGAAGAATGCCAGCCCGTCCGCCGTCCGATCGGTCGTCCCATTCGGGTGCGGCGAACGGACGGCCCTTGTCGAAGGAGTCGGCCGTGCAGAAAGTGGCGTCGTGGGTTGCGATCGTCGTCGGTATCGTCATGGTGATTGCCGGCATCGCGACCTGGGTGGTCATCAGCAATACGCTGGCGTCGCAGCGGATCACGGTGGCGGCCGACGCCGACTGCGCGGCCGGCGACGACGTCAACGGTCCCATCTCGGCGTTCTGCCAGGCCGCGGTCATCGACAAGCACACCCTGAACATCACCGGCGGCAAGACCTACTCCGAACTGGATCGGGACGATCCGAACCGGGCGACGGCGATGAACTCGGCCTTCCTGCAGGCCTCGCTGTTCACCTCGGTCGTCGCCTTCGGCGTCTGTCTGATGGCGATCGGCGTCGGCGCCGTCCTGGCTCTGATCGGCTTCGCCCTGCGGAGCACCGCCTCGGCTCGAGCGCCGAGCGAGGCCGCAACCACCTGACCCCTACGACGCCACGGGGCCCGCAGGTCAGAAACCTGCGGGCCCCGTTCTTCGTTGTCCGGCGTGCGCGGCGGGTTCAGGCGGCGACCGTGGCGGTCTCGTGACCGACCCGCTGCCGGGCGATCAACTTGCCAACCTCCCAGACGAAGAACAGGATGATCGCCGGCGCCAACGACAGCGCCCACTCGATCATCCCGATCTGCGCGGTGTCGAAGATCCGCCGCATCAGCTCCCATTGGGTGATCAGCACGGCCAGCACGACCTCGACCAGTGCGGTCCAGTTCAGTTTCGGATTGTCGAACGTCTCCAGTCGCAGCGCGCTGGCGGTGACGCTGCGGGCCTGGAACGCCGCGATGACGATCATCAGGGAGAACGCGGTCACGCCCATGGACGAGCCGATGGGCAGGCCGCCGCGTTCGTTGGTGCCGTAGGAGATGAGCGCCAGCGTGGTCACCGCCATGAACAGGCCGACCAGGCCGGAGGTGATGAGCAGTCCGGGCGTCATGATCGACGCATCGCGTGGGCGTGGCCGCCGGAGCATCAGGCCGGACGCTTCCTTGTCCATGCCGAGCGCGACGCCGAGCGGGGCGTTGACCAGGAAGTTGATGTACAGGATCTGCGACGGGGTGAACGGCTGGCCGGCGGCGATGTTCAGGATGCTCGCGCCGAGGAACGTGATCACGTACGCGCACAACTCGATGATGACGAACCGGACGAACTTGTTGAGGTTGTCGAAGACCATCCGGCCGCGTTCGACCGCCTTGATGATGGTGGCGAAGTTGTCGTCGGACAGGATCATCCGGCTGGCGTTCTTGGACACCTGGGTGCCCGACCCCATGGCGATGCCGATGTCCGCCGCCTTGATCGCCGGCGCGTCGTTCACGCCGTCGCCGGTCATCGCGACCACATCGCCCTTCTTGCGGAGGGTCTCGACCAGCAGCACCTTGTGCTCGGGCGCGACCCGGCCGACCACCCCGATGTTGTCGACCCGGGCGAGCCGTTCCTCCTCGGACATGGCGGCGAGATCGGTGCCCAGGATGGCCTCGCCCTCGATGCCCAGCTGCGCCGCGATGGCGGCGCCGGTGTTCACGTCGTCGCCAGTGATCATCCGCACCCGGATGTGCGCGGCGTGGGCGTCGGCCACAGCCTTCTTGGACGCCTCCCGCGGCGGATCGACCATCCCGATCAGGCAGCACATCCGCAGGTCTGTGACGTAGCCGAGCAGATCGCCGTCGGCCTGGAACGACGCCGGGTCCAGGTCGCGGAACGCCCCGGCCATCACCCGAAGACCCTGTCCGGCCATCCGATCCATGGCCCCCTGCGCCCGCTGCCGGAGTTCGTCGGTCAGCGGGATCTCCTCGCCCTGCACCCAGCCGCTGCCGGTGCGGGACATGACGGCCGGGGCGGCGCCCTTGACGAAGCACCGGATGACGTCGCAGCCGGTGGCGTCGACGGCCTTGTTGAATGTGGCCATCAGCTTGTAGGTCGGGTCGAACGGCAGGGTGGCCAGCCGGGGGAACTCCTCCCGGGTCCCGTCGATGTCCAGGCCGGCCTTCGCGCCGAGCACCAGCATCGCGCCCTCGGTGGGATCGCCGACCACCTTGCCGCCCACCAGGGTGGCGTCGCTGGCCACCAGCAACGGCAGGATCGCCTCCTCGATGGACGTCGCCGTCCCGATGGCGTGGTGGACCTTGCCTTCCAGCCCGTACCCGATGCCGGACACCGTGTACCGATTCTGCGGCCCGACCACCTCGACCACTGTCATCTGGTTCATCGTCAGCGTGCCGGTCTTGTCGGAGTTGATCGCCGAGGTCGAGCCCAGGGTCTCCACCGAGCCCAGCTCCTTGACGATCGCGTGCTCGCCGGCCAACGTCTTGGCGCCGGCCGACAGAATCACCTGCAACACGGTCGGCAGCGCCGTCGGGATGGCCGCGATGGCCAGCGCGATCGCGGTGATGAACAGGCTCTCGGCCGACTGCCCGCGCTGCAGACCCAGCACGAACATCACGATCATGGTGAACAGCGCGGCCGCCCCGATCCACAGGGTCAGCACGTTCAGCTGCTGCGAGAGCGGGGTCTGCTGCTTCTTGGTCGCCGCCAGCATCCCGGCGATCTTGCCGATCTGCGCGTCCGCGCCGACCGCGGTCACCAACATCACCCCGCTGCCGTGGGTGACCGGGGTGTTCATGAACGCCATGTTCCGTTGGTCGCCCGGACCCAGTTCGGCATCGGCCAAGGGGTCGACCAGCTTGGATGCCGGTGTGCTCTCCCCGGTGAGCGCGGACTCGTCGATGTCCAGCGACGACGCCGCGATGATCCGGCCGTCCGCGGCCACGTCGTCGCCGGCGGCCAGCAGCACCAGGTCGCCGACCACCACCTGCTCGGCCGGGATGGTCGCCTCGACACCGTCCCGCCGGACCCGCGCCTCCCGCTTGGTGAGCGACTTGAGTGCGTTCATCGCGCTCTCCGCCTTGCCCTCCTGACGCATGCCGACCGCGGCGTTGAACACGGTCAGCGCCAGCAGCGCGCCGCCGGTGCTCCACTGGCCGATCGCCAGCGACAGCACTCCGGCGATCACCAGGATGATCTGCATGTAGGCGGCGTACTGGGCCAGGAATCGCCGCCAGCCGGGCGGTGGTTTCTCCGCCGGCAGCGCGTTCGGCCCGTTCTGGGCCAGCCGTTGCGCGGCGGTCGCCGCCGACAGGCCGGCCGACTGGTCCACACCCAGTTGCCCGGCCACCTGGCTCGGGGGCAGCGCGTACCAGCGGACGGCATTCGTCGGCGGCGTGCCGACAGGAGCGGTGGTGGTCATCTCAGCGGTCCTTCATTCCTCGACGGATCGGCAGTCGGTCAGAACTTCTCCGGGACATACCGCAGCGGCAGCTGGGGCTCGACATATCCCTCGGCTTTCTGGCGCTTGGGCAGCTGCACGTCCGCCAGGGTCAGCGGCTCGTACGGCACCAGGCTGAGCAGGTGACTGATGATGTTCAGCCGGCCCCGCTTCTTGTCGTCGGTGTGCGCGACGTACCAGGGCGCCCAGGACGTGTCGGTATCCCGAAGCATGTCGTCGCGGGCCCGGGAGTAGTCGAACCAGCGGCTGTAGGACTTCAGGTCCATGTCGGACAGCTTCCAGATCTTGCGCGGGTCATTGATCCGACCCTCCAGCCGCCGGGTCTGCTCGTCCGGGCCGACCTCCAACCAGTACTTGATCAGCAGGATCCCCGAGTCGACCATCGCCCTTTCGAACGTCGAGACCTGCGCCAGGAACTTCTCCACCTGCTCCATCGGGGTGAACCCCATCACCCGCTCGACCCCGGCGCGGTTGTACCAGCTGCGGTCGAAGATGACGACCTCGCCGGCGGCGGGGAAGTGCGGCACGTACCGCTGCAGGTACATCTGCGATTTTTCGCGCTCGGTGGGGGCCGGCAGCGCGACGATGCGGAAGACCCGGGGGCTCACCCGCTCGGTGATCCGCTTGATCGTGCCGCCCTTGCCCGCGGTGTCCCGTCCCTCGAACACGATGATGATCTTGGCACCGGACGAGCGGACCCATTCCTGCAGGGCGACCAGCTCACCGTGCAGCAGCCGCATCTGCTGCTCGTACGGCTTGGTCTTCATCTTCGGGGTCGATTCCCCGGCTGGGACGACCGCCTTCTCGGACCCGTGCTTGACGGACTTCTTGACCATCGTTGCCCTCCTGCCGCGCGTCCACCCCGGACGGATGGCGCACCCATGTCGATCGTGGTCGTGATAGACCATGTTCGCGACCCGGTGGCACCAGCATCGGCGGGTCGGGCGAGTCCGGGTTCACCCCGATTGGATGAATCGCCCACCTGCCGACAGCATGCATGACGGCTTCGCCGACCCCTCATCGGGCACCCGCGTGTCGTTCAGGGTTCACCCGGTCGACAGCCGACGTCCGTTGGCCGCGCCGGTCCGGATTCCTATCGTCACCGCTGTCGACGCGACCGCCGCCGCGTCACCAGCCGTCATTCGCCCTCATCGAGGAGTGCCCCGTGCTGGACGATCCGTGCGCCCACCGGCTGCCCGCTGCCGATGCTCGGTCTGACCCGGGGCAAGCGCAGTCCGGTGACCTGCCATCTCAAATGCGATGGCGCGTGCGCCCGGCCCGCGCCCAACACCAGCGCCAATCCCACCTTTCGAGACGTGGCGAGGATCCCCGGTGCGGGACCGACCGCGGCCGCCCCGGGCGCACCGAGGCCCCCGGCGACCATGATCAGCGCGCCGGCGCCGGCGGACGGGCCGAGCGCCGGCGCGCCGATGCTGCGGACCAAGAACGACCCGTCGGGCATCACCGTGCTGGGCACGTTCGCCAACTGCTCCGGCGGCACCACTCCGTGGGGCACCGTGCTGTCCGGTGAGGAGAACTTCCAGGGCTACTTCCGTACGTCCGGCGCCTTCCCGCCGGACAAGCGGTACGGGCTGCAGGACAAGGCGACCACCTACGGCTGGGAGGAGGTCGACGCCCGGTTCGACGCACGCGGCGCCGGCCACGAGACCGAGCCCAACCGCTTCGGCTGGATCGTCGAGCTCGACCCATTCCGCCCGGACGAGCCGCCGGTCAAGCACACTGCGCTCGGTCGGTTCAAGCACGAGGGCGCGAACGTGATGGTCGGCCGATCCGGGCACGTGGCCGCCTACATGGGTGACGACGAGCGGTTCGACTACGTCTACAGGTTCGTGTCCAGGAACCGGATGCGGTCCGGGACCGGGTCGGGCGCCCGGGCCCACAACAAGACGCTGCTGTCACAGGGGAGCCTGTACGTCGCCCGGTTCACCGGGAACTCGCCGGCCGACCAGATCGACGGGTCGGGCAGCCTGCCGGCCGACGGCGCCTTCGACGGCACGGGGGAGTGGCTGCCGATCG
The DNA here is from genome assembly GCA_036524715.1 of Nakamurella sp. Taxonomy (GTDB): domain Bacteria; phylum Actinomycetota; class Actinomycetes; order Mycobacteriales; family Nakamurellaceae; genus Nakamurella. The sequence continues at coordinate 5,957 of DATDBV010000659.1, forward strand.
TCGTCGACGGGTTCAGCCATGTACCCGGGTTCAGTGCCGAGCAGGCGCTGGTCTGCGGCGATCCGGCCGACCCGGGCACCTACTTCGCGGGCTTCCCCAGGGACCGGGTGGCGCCGATCTCCTGCCCGGACAACATCGCGTTCGACTCCAGGGGCGACCTCTGGATCGCCACCGACGGGGCACCGTCCACCCTGGGCCACTGCGACGGCCTGTTCCACATGCCCCTGTCCGGCCGTGACCGCGGGCACCTGCGGCAGTTCCTGGCCGTGCCGCGGGAGGCCGAGACCTGCGGCCCGGTGATCCGGGACGCCGAGGGCACGGTGCTGGTCGCCGTGCAGCATCCGGGCGAGGACGGTACCTTCGCCGACCAGCACTCGTTCTTCCCCGACTATGTCGCCGACGGTGCCGCGCCCGCGCCCGGGCAGTGGCGGGGTCCGCGGCCGTCGGTCGTCCAGGTCTGGCGCGACCGGGACTGACCGGCGCGGTGCGAGCCTTGTGCGATTGCTGGTGCGGATGTCGGATCGGCTTGCGCGGGCCGGGCTGATCAAATCGGCGCGGATCCGGGGCGCGGTTTCGCCAAGTTGAACGGCGGGCCGTCCCCTGGCGGGTCCGTCCCATCAGGTTGTAAACGGGCCGAACAGCAACATAAAGGACATATCGGGTCGACTCGTTTTCGACTGAACGGCGGGCCGGGCCCGGCGGGGCCGGCCCCTCAGGGTGAACCTGACCGTGCGGGCGGGGTTCGTCGTTGCCGGCCGAGCCCAGCGGGGTTGCGCTGATCCAAGACCCACCAAACCGGACAAAACGGCGCCGGAAATGGGCTTTCGATCAGCGCAACGTCAGTGCGCGCCCGTCCAAAGTAGGCGTTTGGCGCATTTCGGGCATCGGGAGGTTCGACTGATCAGCTTGGCGGCGGGGTCAGCGGCTCCGGGCGACTCCCCGGCACGGTCCGATCCGTTCCGGTCGATGCGCACGTGCTTTGCAGGTGCGCCTCTTGCAGGTGCGCCTCGTGCAGGTGCGCCTCGTGCAGGAGCCGGATCACCGCCGCGGTCGGCGACAGCAGCTCCAGCTCACCGGATTCCGCGGTCAGCCGGTCCTGCGCGTCCAGCAGCACCTGCAGGCCGAGGATGTCGATGTACGTCACTCCCGACAGATCGAGGGCGACCCTGCGCGGCCCACGCCGGGACGATCGGGCGGCGTCGGCGAGTTCCCGGGCCAGTGTCGGGGCGAACCGGGCGTCCAGCCGCCCGGCGACGCGAATCACCGTTCGGGTGCCCGAGCGCCCTGCCGCATCGACCGTCAGTTCGGTCGACCCGGACGATCGGTCGGCGCGGGTCGGCTCACGTCGATCGGGTTCGGCCATGACCCCCCCGCCGAGGTTCGAGACGGTCACGGATGACCGTTCGTTGCGTTGTCGGACCGGCAGCGGCGGCGATCGGTTGACACGGTGCCGTCCAGCACGATCTGAGGCGACTGTAGGGGGATTCGGCGCGGTCGAATCCCCACCGGAGCCCTTTGCCGCTGGATGGGACCGGCCGCCGGCCGCCCCGAGTGGCGGGGGGCGATGCGCGGCCCGACGATCGTCGGGTGAGCCAGGCTTGCCGAGTGAACCATCAAAACGGACGGGGACGCCCCGACAGGGTGGGCGGGCGGGCCTGGTGGCGGCCTGCGAGGTGCCCCGGGAGGGCGGCAACGTGACCGTGCAGAAGGCGATCGACCTGTCGGGCAGCGGCGAGACGATTCAGGACGCGGTATGCGAGGCGTTGGATCGCGCCCGGGAGACCTTGGAGGGCATCACCAGATTCGAGGTGAAGGACATCTCCGGCGTCGTCGAGGGCCCGCGCACCCTGTATCAGGTCGAGATCAGGGTCTGGTTCACGGTGCTGGAGCGCATGCACGGATGAACGCGCCCCAGACCCCGGTGACCCCGCTCGAAGGGGTGGCGGGAGTGACCCGGGTGGCCCTGCCGATCGAGATGAACTCGATCGAGAGCGTCAACATGTACGTCCTGGATGACGGCGCCAAGGCGACCGTCGTCGACTGCGGGATCTGGCGGCCCGACCGGCCGGACGGCGGGGTGTCCACCGTGCAGGCCGGACTGCGGAGCGCCGGCTATGAACTGGCGGACGTCTCCCGGCTGGTCATCACCCACGCGCACATCGACCACTACGGCCTGGCCGGCCGGGTGATGGAGCTGACCGGCGCCGACCTGTCCATGCACGCGATGACCGACCTGGACTGCCAGAAGTACCGGCATCCGGAGACCGCGATGTCGCAGCGCCGGGACACCTACGCCGACCACGGCATCGCCGACGATGAAGGCCCGGAGAGCGAGCACCTGAGTCGTTGGATGCCCTACCTGCACTCGGTGGTGGAGGCGTCCACGAGGCTGCGTGGGGCGGAGACCATCGGGGTAGGCGGGGACGACTGGACCGTCATCCACACCCCTGGGCATTCGCTCGGCCACGTCTGCCTCTGGTCGTCACGTCGCCGCGTCCTGCTGTCGGGGGATCATCTGCTGCCCGGCATCATCCCGCCGGTCACCTTCGAGCGCGGTTTCGACCTCGATCCGATGCTCAGCTACCTGCGCTCGCTGCAACTCGTCCACGATCTGGAGCCCGAGCTCGTGTATCCGGGTCACGGACGGCCGTTCGGCGATCCGGTCGGCCGGATCGAGGCGATCATGCGCAACAAGGTGCGCCGGATGGGACGGATCCGGCGGGCGATCCAGGAGAAGCCGACCACGGTCGGCGAGCTCACCGACCGGCTGGTGGTCGGCGCCATGCTCGGCCACCAGCGACAGCTGGCGATCAATGAGACCCTGGCCCATATCGCCTGTTTGCGCTGGGCCCGGTTGATCGAACGACGGATCAGGGCGGACGGCGTGTACGAGTGGTTCAGCACCAGCGACGAGGTGTTGGACGCCACCCGGTTGCTGGCCGCCGGCGGCAGTTGATCATGGGAAGAGACCCTCAGCGGGGCGCCGAAAGGACCGTCTTCCCATGATCAACTCCGGGTGGGGCGGGGTTCGGCGGTTGGGTCCGCGGTCCGGGCTCCCACTGAGCAGGAAACGGCCGTCGGCGCACGCGGTGGCGTCGGACCCGATGTTTGACTCAACCGGCAGGGAGGGACCCTGCCGGTCACCGACCCGCAAAACCCCGCGAGTTCAGGATGGAATTGATGAGTGATTCGACCGACGGACCCCTGGTCATCCAGGGTCTGGATGGGCTGAAGGACCGGCTCGGCACCGACCTTGGGGTCAGCAGCTGGTACACCGTGACGCAGGACGGGATCAACACCTTCGCCAAGCTGACCGGGGACGAGCAGTGGATCCACGTCGACCCTGTTCGGGCCAAGGACGGTCCTTACGGTTCGACCGTCCAGCACGGATTCCTGACCCTGGGCCTGGCGACCGGGTTCCTCTGGGAGGTCTGCGAGGTCGAGGGCTTCGGGGTGGTTCTGAACTACGGCCTGAACAGGGTTCGGTTCCCGGCGGGGCTGCCGGTCGACAGCCGGATCCGGATGCACGTCAACCTGGCCGAGACCAAGGAGCTCGAGACCCCCACCGGTCCGGGTGCCGAGGCCGTCTACCGGCTGACCTACGAGGTCGAGGGGCAGACCAAGCCCTGCTGTGTGGCCGACCTGGTTTTCCGCTACTACAACTGAGCTGTCACCGAAAGCCGACCAGCCGAGGAGAAAGACTGATGACCACCACTACGAATCCCGCCGTCGGGCAGAGCATCGAGGCGAACGGGATCCGCACCAACTACCTGC
>DATDBV010000660.1:0-15552 GCA_036524715.1 Nakamurella sp.
ATCGCCTCGGTGGCGGCGATCGCGGTGCTCGGCGTCCCCGTTGTCGCGCGAGTGGTCCCCGGGACGAGCACCCCGGTCGCGGTCGTGGTCGCGACGCTGCTGGGGGTGCTGCTCGGGGTCAGCGTGCTGGCGCACGAACTCGGGCATTGTGTGGTGGCCCGGATGGTCGGGATTGACGTCATCGCCGTCCGCCTGTACCTGCTCGGCGGGGTCAGCGAAATGGCCGCCGGCCCTCGGACCGCCCGGGACGAGGCGCTCGTCGCGGCGGCCGGACCGGCGGTGTCCGGCGTGCTGGCCGGCGCGTGCTGGCTGGCCGTGCAGCCCACGACGGGGGGCACGATCGGCTGGCTGGTGCTGATGCTGCTGGCCCTGTCCAACCTGGTGATCGCGGTGTTCAACCTGCTGCCGGCGCTACCGCTGGACGGTGGCCGGGTGATCCGGGCCGGCATCTGGGGGGTGTCCGGCAGCCGGCGGGCCGGCACCGTGGCGGCGGTGGTCGGCGGGTACCTGCTGGCCGCAGCGCTGGTCGGCTGGGCGGTGCTCCTGCTGGTCGACGACGGGGCCGCCGGCCTGCTGCCCGCCGGCATCGCGGTGGCCATGGCGCTGTTCGTCGTGGTCGGGGTGATCGACGAGCGTGGTGACGACCCGTCGCCCGCCTCCTGGCCCCCCGGCCTGACGCTGCGCTCGCTCGCCCGGCCGGCCCTGGTGCTGCCGGACGGCGTCACGGTCACCGACGCGCTCGCCGCGGGCGACCGGGGGACGGTGATCCTGGCCCGGCCCGACGGCGTCGCGCGTGGGGTAATGGACGTGGCGGCGGCCCGTCACCTCGCAGTCCGCGACCCGGCCGCGCCGGCGTTCCTGGTCGCCCGGCCGATCCCGGCGGCGGCGATCGTATTCGACGGCGACGACCCGGACGACGTGCTCGACCGGGCCCGCGGCGCCCTGGTCGACCCGTTCGTGTTCGTCGACGACGCGGGCCTGCCGACCGCCGTGATACCGGCCGCTGACATCCTGTCCGTGCCCCGGCAGTCAAGACAGCGGCCAGGGCAACGGAAGAATCGGAAGGACGACGGTTGAGCACGGTTTTCCGTCCCGGGGATCGGGTCCAGCTCACCGATTCCAAGGGCCGCAAGTACACGGTGATCCTGGAAGAGGGCGCGACCTATCACACGCATCGTGGGGCGCTGGCGCACGACAATCTGATCGGGCAGGCCGAGGGAAGCGTCGTGACCTCCGCCGGCGGTTCTGCGTACCTGGCGTTGCGCCCGCTGCTGACCGACTACGTCCTGTCCATGCCCCGGGGTGCCGCAGTGATCTACCCCAAGGACGCGGCGCAAATCGTGCATTGGGGCGACATCCACCCGGGGGCAACCGTGCTGGAGGCAGGTGCCGGGTCGGGGGCGCTGACCTGTTCGCTGCTGCGGGCGGTCGGTGACCGGGGACGGGTGATCTCCTACGAGGTGCGTCAGGACCACGCCGACCACGCCATCCGCAACGTCGAGCGGTTCTTCGGCGAACGCCCGGCCAACTGGTACCTGACCGTCGCCGATCTGGCCGAGCATCGCCACCCGGTCGACCGGGTGGTGCTGGACATGCTCGAGCCCTGGTCGGTGCTGCCCACCGTCGCGGATTGCCTGGTGCCCGGCGGGGTGCTGACGGTGTACGTGCCGACCACCACCCAGCTGTCCCGGATTGCCGAGGACATCCGGCTGAACGGCGGCTTCACCGAGCCCTACGCCTGGGAGACGATGCATCGGCCGTGGCATCTGGTCGGGCTGGCCGTGCGGCCCGAGCACCGGATGACCGGGCACACCGCGTTTCTGCTCACGGCCCGCCGACTGGCCCCCGGGGTGACCGCGCCGCGGCCGCAGCGCCGGCCCACCACCAGCGGGCGATGACGTCGCGAACCGGGGTGCCACCCGGTTGATACATTGTCGGGTCATGACGAGCAGGTAACAATCACGCTGTGCAACTCATCGGTCCGGTCGGCGGGGTGAAACCCAAGTCGATCTCTTCGCCAGAGAAAGTGCCTGCTCAACGGATCAGAACGGGGTCCGCCCGCCTCTGCCACGGTAGACGCCACGGTAGGGGACCGTGAGCCGCGTCGCCTCCGACATCCGAACCCGGGACGGAAGTCGCAGGTAGGCTTGGTTTTTGCAGCGTCCGTCTTGAGGGAGGGCATTGTGACCGACTACGACTCCTCGGAAGAGGTTGAACGGGATTCGAGTCCCGCTGATGGTTACCGCCAGACCCCAGCGCAACTGACTGCTCAGATTCGGGTACTCAACGACGAGGTCGCCCAGTTGCGCCGCCGGCTGGCCATCACACCCACCGACACGCGTCCCCTGGAACGCCAGCTGACCGAGTCGGCGAACCGGATCAACGCCCTGTCGGAACGCAACGAGAAGCTGGTCGTCACCCTGCGTGACGCGCGCGCCCAGCTCCTGCAGTTGAAGGAAGAGGTCGACCGGCTCGCGCAGCCGCCCAGCGGGTACGGGGTGTTCCTGACGGCCGGGCCCGATGGCACGGTCGAGGTGTTCACGGGCGGCCGCCGGATGCGCCTGGCCGTCTCACCGACGGTCGACGTCGAGCACCTGCAGCGCGGCCAGCAGCTGCGCCTCAACGAGGCACTGACCGTCGTCGAGTCCGCCCAGTTCGACGTCATCGGCGAGGTCTGTGCCCTACGCGAGGTCCTCGACGGCGACCGGGCGCTGGTCGTCGGGCACGCGGACGAGGAACGGGTCGTGCACCTGGCCGCGCCGCTGCTGGAGATCGCGCTCAAGCCCGGCGACTCCCTGCTGGTCGATTCCAAGGCCGGCTACGCCTACGAGCGGGTGCCCAAGTCCGAGGTCGAGGACCTGGTCCTGGAAGAGGTGCCGGACGTCGCGTACGAGGACATCGGCGGGCTGACCCGGCAGATCGAGCAGATCCGCGATGCGGTGGAGCTGCCGTTCCTGCACGCCGACCTGTATCGCGAGTACAAGCTGCGACCCCCGAAGGGTGTGCTGCTCTACGGCCCGCCCGGCTGCGGCAAGACCCTGATCGCCAAGGCCGTGGCCAACTCGCTGGCCAAGAAGGTGGCCGCGGCCCGCGGCCAGGAGTCGCACACCAGCTACTTTCTCAACATCACGGGCCCGGAGCTGCTCAACAAGTACGTCGGCGAGACCGAGCGGACCATCCGGCTGATCTTCCAGCGGGCCCGGGAGAAGGCGTCCGACGGCACCCCGGTGATCGTGTTCTTCGACGAGATGGACTCGGTGTTCCGCACCCGCGGCACCGGCGTCTCCTCCGACGTGGAGACCACGATCGTGCCCCAGCTGCTGAGCGAGATCGACGGTGTGGAGGGCCTGGAGAACGTCATCGTGATCGGCGCGTCCAACCGCGAGGACATGATCGACCCGGCCATCCTGCGGCCCGGCCGGCTGGACGTGAAGATCAAGATCGAGCGGCCGGACGCCGAGGCGGCCCGGGACATCTTCACCAAGTACCTGATCAACGAACTGCCGATCCACCCCGATGACCTCGCCGAGTTCGGTGGCGACCGGCAGGCGTGCCTGGCCGGGATGATCCAGCACACCGTCGAGCGGATGTACGGGGAGACGGACGAGAACCGGTTCCTGGAGGTCACCTATGCCAACGGGGACAAGGAGGTCCTGTACTTCAAGGACTTCAACTCCGGCGCCATGATCCAGAACATCGTCGACCGGGCCAAGAAATCGGCGATCAAGTCACGGATCGAGACCGGTGTCAACGGACTACGGATGGGTCAGTTGCTGGAGGCGATCGCCGACGAGTTCGCCGAGAACGAGGACCTGCCCAACACCACGAATCCGGACGACTGGGCCCGGATCTCCGGCAAGAAGGGCGAGCGGATCGTCTACATCCGCACCCTGGTGTCGGGCAAGCAGTCCGAGGGCTCGCGGGCCATCGACACCGCGTCCAACACGGGGCAGTACCTGTAGCCGATTCTGCTTCGCGCCAACAATGTGCGGGCCGCGCCGTCAATGGACGGCGCGGCCCGCGCATTTCAGGCGCGAAGTCGGCCGCCCCGCCGTTCTTGCCGGCCAGGCCTTACGGCTCGCTGAGCGAACCCGTGCGACCGGCAGACCCGGCCCAGATCCACATCAGCAGTCGAAGAAGCCTGCCCATGTGGATCTGGGCGTTCTGGCGACCCCTGATCCGGGATCCGGCCGAGCAAGGGCGGCAGCGGTCGGCCTTGGCGCGCTGAGGCATCCTTGCGGAACTTTGGGGCGCGTGGTGCGCCCGGTTGTTCCGCGGCGGGCGTCTGCGGGTGTTGTGTGGGTGGGCGGGGGTGGTTGCGGAACCTTGGGGCGCACCGCGGCGGCCGGGATGTTGCGCGGCATGGCTACCCGCAGCGGGCAAGAGCGTCAGGCGCCGTCCAGCGCGTCCAGGCCGGCGCCCAGCTCGTCCAGGATCCTGCCGGTCTCGATGACCAGAGCACCCAGGAACACCCCGCGGCTCAGGTTCGCGGCCAGCATGTCGCCCAGGTCGATGTTGATCGACTCGATGCGGCCCCGGGCGACGTCGATCGCCCGGCGGGCCGGCCCGGCGACCACCTCCGCCGACGCGCCCCGCTCGGCCCGCAACACCGTGTGCGCGAAGGCCTCAATGGCGTCGGCGGTGGCCAGCAACATGGCCGAGGCCATCGGCATGGCCACCTGCCGGCCGTCCTGCTCGGTGAACGTCCCGGAAATGTCGCGGATCGTGCGCGCGATGGTGCGGTTCTGCAGTTCGACCACCTGCAGCGTCTCGTTGGCCTGCCGCAGCCGGACCATGGACGCCGCCCAAGACGACCGCCCGGGGTGCAGGGACAGCGACTGGTCGGCCGTGCGCACCTCGGACTCGGCGGAGGCCGACGATCGCCCCAGCTCGCGGGCCGTGAGGAGCCACTGCTTCGCGGCACCGGACGGCCACGGTCGGGCGATTCCGGTCGCCAGGGTGCTCATCGAAACCACGATTCCGTCCGCGAGGGTGGCCACCGACCGGGTCGCGGCGGCCACGTGGTTGGGCGGGACGATCACGAAGTTGACCAGGACCGCCACGCCGGCGCCGATCAGGGTGTCCAGGAACCGTTGCTCAATGTGCGCACTGCCCAGCGCCAGCACGAACAGGCCGTTGATCGGAATCTGCGCCGCGGCGCCCGGACCCAGCCGGAGCACCTTGCCGGCCAGGAACCCGATTGCCACGATGAGCGAGATCGACCAGGCGTGCAGACCGATGATGCTGCCCAACCAGATCGCGACCAGGATGCCGACGACCACGCCGAGCACCTTCTCGGCCGCGTCCCGGATCGACGCCTTCACGGTCAGCAACGCGATCAGCGACGCGGTGAGCGGGGCCCAGATGGGGGCCGGCGAGTCCAGCCACCACTGGGCCAGGGCCCAGGACAGGCCGGCCGACACGGCGACCTTCACCGCCTGGACGATCACCCCGCGGTCGATGTCCAGCAGTTCGCCGATCGTCCGTCCCCGTCGGAGGCCGCGTCGGCGCAGGGTGTTCCACCGACGGCGAATCTGGGCCAGCGACGTCGAGTCGGTCCCGTCCCGGGTGGTGGATGGGGGTGCTGGATCCATGCCGTCGATCCTGCCCCCACCGGTGTTCATTAACCTTGCCGTATGAGTGTGCGTCGCATCATGGGCACCGAGGTCGAATACGGCATCTCGGTGCCCAGCGAGCCGGGCGTCAACCCGGTGATCTCCTCCACCCAGGTGGTCCTGGCCTACGCCGCATCGGTGGCCGCGCCCCGGGCCCGGCGGCCAAGGTGGGACTACGAGGTGGAATCGCCGCTGCGGGACGCGCGCGGCTACGACCTGTCGACACTGTTCGGGGCGGCCGAACCGGACGTCGACGACATCGGCGCGGCCAACGTCATCCTGTCCAACGGGGCGCGGCTGTACGTCGACCACGCGCACCCGGAGTTCTCCTCCCCCGAGGTGACCAACCCGCTGGACGCGGTGCTCTACGACAAGGCGGGGGAGCGGGTGATGGAGGCGGCGGCCCGGCTCGCCGCCTCGCTGCCCGGCTCCAAGCCCATCCAGATGTACAAGAACAACGTCGACGGCAAGGGCGCCTCCTACGGCACCCACGAGAACTACCTGTGCAGCCGGGACACCCCGTTTCCGGCGATCATCACCGGGCTCACCCCGTTCTTCACCACCCGGCAGGTGTTCGCCGGCGCCGGACGGGTCGGCATCGGCCCGGCCGGGCAGACCGAGGGTTTCCAGCTTGCCCAGCGCAGCGACTACATCGAGGTCGAGGTCGGCCTGGAGACCACTCTCAAGCGCGGCATCATCAACACCCGGGACGAACCGCACGCCGACGCGGACAAGCACCGCCGGCTGCATGTGATCATCGGTGACGCCAACCTGGCCGAGATCGCGACCTACCTCAAGCTGGGCTCGGCCGCGCTGGTGCTGGCCATGATCGAATCCGGCTGGGCGCTGCCGTCGGTGGAACTGGCCCATCCGGTCGCCGCGGTGCACCAGATCTCGCACGATCCGACGCTGAAGACCACCGTCCCGCTCACCGACGGTCGACGGCTGACCGGGGTGGACGTCCAGCGCGCCTACCACGAGGCGGCGGCCAAATACGTGGAGGCCGAGTACGGGTCGGACACCGACGAGCAGACCCGGGACGTGCTCGACCGCTGGATCAGTGTGCTGGACCGGCTGGCGAACGACCCGATGGACCTGGCCGAGGAACTCGACTGGCCGGCCAAGCTGCGCCTGCTGGAGGGCTACCGGAGCCGCGACGGACTGTCCTGGGCGGCCGGCCGGCTGGCGCTGATCGACCTGCAGTATTCCGACGTGCGGATGGACAAGGGCCTGTACAACCGGCTGGTCTCGCGCGGGTCCATGCAGCGGCTGGTGACCGAGGAGGACGTGACGGCGGCGATGACCGACCCGCCCGACGACACCCGGGCCTACTTCCGCGGTCGCTGCGTGTCCAAGTATGCCGACCGGTTGGCGGCCGCGTCCTGGGATTCGGTCATCTTCGACATCGGCCGGGAATCGCTGGTCCGCATCCCGACGATGGAGCCGACCCGCGGCACCAAGTTCCATGTGGGCGCGCTGCTGGACGCCGCCCAGGACGCCACGGAACTGGTGGACGCCCTCACCCGCCGCTGACCCGGCCCGCTGACCCGGCCCGCTGACCAGGTGCGCCGGGCGGGTCGACGGCAGGTCTCGGTATCCTCGCGCATAGCGGGCAACAGATCGGAGAACTCCAGATGGCCCAGGAACAGACCACTCGGCAGGGCGGCGGGGACGGCGACGACGAGGGTGCCGGCAGCGACGCGGCCGGGCAGGAACGTCGCGAGAAGCTCGCCGAGGAAACGGACGACATCCTCGACGAGATCGACGACGTCCTCGAGTCGAACGCGGAGGACTTCGTCCGGTCGTACGTGCAGAAGGGTGGCCAGTGACCGTTGACGGTCAGGTCGGGCACTGGCCGGTGTCGGCCATCCCGGCCGCGTACATGCGGCCGGGCAACGGATCGTTCACCGAGTTCCTGAGGTCTGCCGAACCGCACCTGCTGCCGCGGCGCGGCGCGGCTCCGGACCCGGCCACGGCGTCCCCTTCGGTGCCGCACGGCACCACGATCGTCGCGGTGACCTGTGACCAGGGGGTCGTGGTGGCCGGCGACCGGCGGGCCACCATGGGCAACATCATCGCCCAGCGGGACATCGAGAAGGTGTTCGTCGCCGACTCGCACTCGGCCATCGGCATCGCCGGTACCGCCGGGCTGGCCGTCGAGATGGTGCGGTTGTTCCGGCTGGAACTCGAGCATTACGAGAAGATCGAGGGCGTCCGGCTGTCCCTGGACGGCAAGGCCAACCGGCTGGCCACGATGATCAGGGGCAACCTCGGCATGGCCATGCAGGGGCTGGCGGTGGTGCCGCTGTTCGCGGGCGTCGAGGAGTTCCCCGATCCGGACCGAATCGGCGACACCCGCCATCCCGGTCCGGGGCGGATCTTTTCCTACGATGTCGCCGGCGGCAAGTACGAGGAGCACGACTATTACGCGGTGGGCTCCGGGTCGACGTTCGCCCGTTCCGCGCTGAAGAAGCGGTACGTCGCGACGGCGGATCTCCCGGCAGCGGTGCGCGCCGCTGTGGAGGCGCTTTACGACGCCGCCGACGACGACAGCGCCACCGGCGGACCGGACCTGACCCGCCGGATCTTCCCGGTCGTCGTCGCCATCACCGCCGACGGTGCCGTCCGGTGGACCGACGACGAGGTGGGCGTGGTGGCCGAGGCCGTGGTCGCCGGCCGGATGGTCAACCCCGGCGGCTGACCCGCGAACCGGCTGCCCCACGGACCCGCCCGCCCCCACGGACCCGCCCGCCCGCCCACCCTGCCCTGCGTTCGAGGAGCCCGCCCGCCGTGAGCATGCCGACCATCTACGCCTCGCCCGAACAGTTCATGCGGGACCGCTCGGAGTACGCCCGCAAGGGCATCGCCCGCGGACGCAGCGTCGTGGTGACGTTCTTCGAGGGCGGGGTGCTGTTCGTGGCCGAGAACCACTCGCCGGCGCTGCACAAGGTCAGCGAGATCTACGACCGGATCGGCTTCGCGGCGGCCGGGCGGTACAACGAGTTCGAGAACCTGCGGACCGCGGGGATCCGGCTGGCCGACGTCCGCGGGTTCTCCTACGACCGTAAGGACGTCACCGGACGCTGGCTGGCCAACGCCTACGCGCAGACCATCGGGTCGATCTTCTCCGAGCACCAGAAGCCGTTCGAGGTGGAGATCTGCGTGGCCGAGGTCGGTCCGCCGCGGCCGCCCCGTCCCCACGGTCCGGGTCCGGCCGACGGTACGGCCGACGGTGAGGCGGGCACCGGCGATCAGCTGTACCGGATCTCTTATGACGGCTCCATCGTCGAGGAGCGCAAGTTCGTGGTGATGGGTGGCGTCAACGAACCGGTGACCACCTCGCTGACCGCGTCGTTCCGGGCCGGGTGGGACCTGTCGACCGCGTTGCGGTCCGCGGTGAGCGCCCTGGGCTCGACCGGGGACAACCCGCCCCGACAGCTGCTGCCCACCCAGCTCGAGGTCGCCGTGCTGGATCGCTCGGCGGTCGGCCGAACCTTCCGTCGCATCCAGGGTGCGTTGCTGGCGACCCTGCTGGCCCCGCCCACGGCCCAAGCGGCCACCGACGAGTCGGCCGAGCAGCCGGTGGAGGGGCCGGTCCCGGAGAGCCCCGAAGAGATCTGACGCCGACGTGGGCGGTGTGGGTTGCATCACTGTGACCCACATCACTTCAACTCGGTGGCTTCCGCCGGCCCATTCGGTATCAGCCCCCCCGGCCGGCCCGTCCTGTGCATGTTCAGGAAGGGCCTGGCTGAGGGGTGCAGGTCCATTCCCGATCGAAAGATCCGCCCTTAAGCTGTTGTTGACACCGACTACAGATGTCCGTGTCGACTTCAGGCTTGCCTCGATCCATCACATCCGGGAGGAACCGTGCGTCACATCAGTCCGCCGTGCGGCACCCGGATGTGGTCGATCGTCGACTTCGAAAGAGGAGGTCCGGGCAGTGATCGGCTCTGACCAGGACACCGTGGCCGGCGTGAGTGCTCGACCGATGACGGAATCGGACAGATCCCTGCCGTCGGCGGAGCCACAGCTCGTACCGCAGCCCGCGCCGACCGCCCGGGGCACCACACCGGAGGGGCTGCGGCGCCGTCAGGACGTGGGCGATCTGGTGGTCCGTGCCGGCACCGCGTTCGAGGACTACCGCAACGGCGTTCCCAATGCGATCGACACCTTGGTGCGATTGGTCACGCCGATGCTCTGGCACACCGCCCGGCAGTGCGGCCTGTCCGCGGCCGAGGCCGAGGACGTGGTGCAGCAGACCTTCATGTCCCTGGTCCGCAGCAAGGACAGCATCAGCGACCCGTTGGCCGTCGTCCGGTGGCTGACCGTCAGCCTGCGCCGGCTGGCCTGGCGGGAACGTGCGAACAGTGCCAAGCGGTCCGGCGAGGAGCCGACCGACGAAGATCTGCCCCGAGCCCCATCGGCCGAGCACGCCGCCGTGCTCACCGATCAACAGAAGCGCCTGTGGGCGCTGGTCTCGGAGATGTCCGAACGCTGCCGGCGCCTCTTGGCGGTCATCGCCTTCGCGCCACGACCTGACTACGCCACCATCGCGGTGGACCTGGGCATACCGGTGGGTTCCATCGGTCCGACACGAGGGCGCTGCCTGGCGAAACTGCGCGCCCGCCTCGACGGGGGAGACTGGACATGACGGCAATGAGTGGCAGCGCGGCCGGCCCCGGACATGGTGCGGCCGACAACGACGGGCGCCCGGTTCCCTTCGACGGGACGGTTCGGCTCCCCGACCTGCTCCCCAATCCGCACGGTGGCCTGGACCTGGACACCGGATTCGATTGGGACGACACTCCCGATCCGGGCGACCCGAACCTGGTGCCGATGGACCGCGCCGATCTGCGGATCCTGGCCGACCTTGCGGCCATCTTCGACACGGTGGACCCGATGCCGGAGATCTTGCCCGAGTTGGTGCTGTTCGGGTTGAACGCCCAGGACCTGGAGGCCGAGTTCGCCCGACTCGTCGAGTCCGAACTCGCGGTGGCCGGGGCGGCCGGCACGCGGTCGGTCGAACACGCCCGCCGGGTGACGTTCGCCAGCGACAACCTCACCGTGATGGTCGTGGTCAACCCGCAACGTGACGGCAAGGTGCGCCTGGACGGATGGGCGGCGCCCGGCTGCCGGCTGCACGCCGAGCTGCGGGTGGGCGAGTCGACGCTGACCACCGAGTGCGACGAGTCCGGCCGATTCGTGTTCGACGCGGTGCCCGCGGGGCCGGCGCAGCTCGTGCTGCATCCGACCCTGGACTCCGACCCGTCACTGACGCTGCCCGTGGTCACGCCCGCCGTACATCTGTGACGTCCGCCGTCCGTCCGATCGTCAGGTGGTGTCGATCAGTGTCTCGATCACTGTGCGGAACACCGGCCGGGCCCGCTCGAGCATGTCGCGGCTGCCGGTCAGGCTGATCCGGAAGTGGCCCGGCACCTCGAACACGGACCCGGGCATCACCAGCACGCCGCGCTCGGCCAGCAGCCGGCAGAACGCCTCGTCGTCGGGGATGGGGGACCGCGCCCAGAGGTAGAACGTGCCCTCCGGTGCACGCAACTCGTAACCGGCGGCCCGCAGCTCACGCACCATCAGGTCCCGTTTGCGCTCGAGCTCGGCCAGGTCGATGGACAGCAGCGCCAGGTCGGCGACCGCGTACTGCATGATCGCGTTCGGGAACAACCATCCAGCGGCGATCTGCGCGGCGTCGACCGCCTCGCGCACCGCCGCCACCCCAGGCAGGGACGGGGACAGGGCCAGGTAGCCGATCCGCTGGCCGGGGGCCAGCAGCACCTTGCCGTAGGTGTAGACCAGTACGGAGTACGGGTAGTAGCCGATCGGGCTGTGGAACTCCGCGTCGCTGTACACCAGCCTGGAGTAGGACTCGTCGGAGATCAACCAGATCGGTCGGCCGAACCGCCGTGACCTCTCGGTCAGCAGCGACGCCAACGCGGCCAGGGTGTCCGGTGGGTGGATTCGTCCGGTGGGATTGCTCGGCGTGTTCACGATGACGGCGCGGGTGGCCGGGCCGATCGCCGCCGCCAGCGCGTCGAGGTCCAGGTCGTTGTCGTCCTCCCGCACCCGCACTTTGACCGGCACGGCCCCGGCCGCGATCAGCATCGGTTCATACAAGAACCAGGGGGGCAACGAGTAGACGACCTCGTCGCCGGAATCCAGCAACGCCTGGAACAGCACCGCCAGGGCGCCGAACGCGCCGGTGGTCAGGAAGACGTCCTCCGGTCGGAACGGCAGGTCGCGCCATTCGCGTAACTCCTGCGCCACCGCCGCCCGGGGCTGCTCCTCCGACCGTTTGTAGGCGAACCAGTCCTTGTCCTGCGGGATGGCGTGCCGCCGGATCGTTTCGACCAGCCCGGGCAACGGCATCTCCTGAGGGTTGCCGAGCATCAGGTCGCACGCGTCGAGCGCGGTGCGGGCGGCGTCCCACGCATCGAGATGCCGCAGCAACGTGGTCATCGAGCCCGCGGCCCGGCGGATCCGGTCGCTCACGGGGGCTGGTTCGGTCATCGCGGCTCCGCTCGGTGGCGGCAGGGATCGGTGGGTGCTTTCGGGGTAGAACTGAATTCGTGTTCGGGAGCGTACTGCGGATGGGGGTCCGCCGGTGGTTCGCCGGGTTGCCGACCCCGGAGATGTCGGGTCCGTGGGATGCGTGGATGCTGGTGGGGTGACGATGGGTGATCGAGAGGTATCTCATTCAGCCCATCGCGCGCCCGCCCGCACCCGCGCCGCGCCGTCCGGCGTCCAATCGTCCGGCGTGCAATCGGCCGCCGAGCTGTGGGCCCAGGCCCGCGGCAACGTCGACCTCGGCCGGCCGGGCACCGGGTACCGGCTCGGCAGCCGGGCGCTGTCCCGGCTGAGTCGCGAGCGGCTGCCGGACGAGGTCGCCACCGCCCTGCGGGTGCGGATCCTGATCACGATGGCGGACGCCCAGGTCGAGCTGGGTCAGGTCGAGCAGGCGTCGTCACTGCTGGACACCGCGGTCGTCGCCAGTCCGGCGGCGCTGCCGGTCGTCCAGGCGTCGCGTGGTGTGCTGCTGGCCCGCACCGGGCGGCTGGACGCCGCCCGGGAGCAGCTGGACGCGGCGGTGAGCGGACTCGTGGGTGCCGGTGGCTCGCGGCACAACCTGGTCCGCGCCATGCTGTGGCGGGGGATGCTGAACCTGAGCGAGGCCCGGCTCGACGAGGCGACCGCAGACTGCCAGACCGCTGCCTCCCTCGGCCGGACGGCCGGGCTGGACGCCGCGGTCGTCATCGCCACCCACAACCTCGGCCTGGTGAAGTTCGTGTCCGGTGACCTGCCCGGGGCGCTATTGGAGATGACCAGGGCGGAGGAGCTGAGCCCGCAGGTCCGGGCCGGGTTCCGCGCGCTCGACCGGGCCAGGGTGCTGCTGGCCGCCGGGCTGCTGGCCGAGGCGCGCGAAGTCGCCGAGCGCGCCGAACGCAGCTTCGCCGCCGAACGGTCCAGGGTCGAGCTGGCCGACGCCCTGCTGGTGACCGCCGAGATCGACCTGGTCGCCGGGCAGGGGCTGGCCGCCAGATCGGCGGCCAGGCGGGCGGCCCGGACCTATGCGGCCGCCCGTCACCTGCAGGGGGTGTCCTCGGCCAGGGTGATGGAAACGCGGGCGGAGAGTCAGGTGCGGGCCGGTCTCCGGCCACCATCGCGTCGACGTGCGCGCCGGGGCGCCGAGCTGGCCGACGCGCTGGCCCGGACACTCGCCGACGCCGGGAAGCCGGAGGACGCCCGGGCGGTCCGGCTGCTCCAGGCGCAGGCCCTGTTGGAGGCGGGTGACCTCGACGGCGCCGAACAGGCCGTTGCGATAGCATCGGGCGCGGGCACTGCTGGCGCCGGCCCGACCGGGAGCGCGCCGGGTGGTTCCCGGGCCCGTGCCCCCCGGCTGCCGCCGATCGCCACCGAGTTGCACACCCGAGTGGTGAACGCACGCATCGAGCTCGCCCACGGTCGCCGGTCCGCCGGACTGATGCACATCCGGCGTGGGCTCGACGATCTGGCCGCCTACCAGGCTCGGTTCGGCTCGCAGGACCTGCAGTCGGCCTCGGCCGTGCACGGACTGGAACTGACCCGGCTCGGCCTGCGCACCGCACTGCTGACCGAGTCCCCGGCGGCGATCCTGCAGTGGCTGGAGCGATCCCGGGCCGCCAGCACCCGGCTGGCCGCGGTCCGCCCGTCCGCCGACGGTGTGCTGGCCCGGGAGCTGTCGAAGCTGCGGGTCGCCACCTACCGCGCGCGGATGGCCGAACAGTCCGGCGAGCCGGACCCGGAGCTGGAGGACGAGGTGGACGAACTCCGCCGCCGGGTCCGCTCCCGTTCGTGGCTGGTCGGCGGCAGCGGCGCGGTCAACCGACCGTTGACGCTGGCGGCCGTGCAGCGGCGGCTCGCCGAGGCGGCCAGCGGCAACGCGAAGGTCAGCATCGTCGCCCCGTTCCGCGGCGGCGGCCGCTTCCACGCCCTGGTGATCACCGCTCACAGCGCCCGGTACCTGCGGCTGAACCAGGACTTCGGCTTGGACTCGGCCCTGAACCGGATCATCGGCGACCTGAACATCCTGGCCGACCACCGGGTGATGGCCCCCCTGCGTAAGGTCGCCGGCGCCTCGCTGCGGGCCGGGCTGAACCGCGTCGCCGAGTACATCGCGGCGCCGGTCGAACCACTCGTCGACGACGGCCCGGTCGTCGTCGCCGCCGCCGGGTCGGCGGCCATCGTGCCGTGGGCGTTGCTGCCCGGCCTGTCCGGACGGGCCATCTCGGTGAGCCCGTCGGTCACCGCCGCGGTCAGCGGGATGGGTCGAACCGCCGAGGAGTTCCGGCACGGGGTGCTCTCGGTGGCTGGACCCGAGGTGCCGCACGGCATCGAGGAGGCCAGGACGGTGGCCGACGTCTACTCCGGCAGCCCGTCCGACGGGCCGACCGAACTGCTCATCGGCCCGGCGGCATCGGGTCGCGCGGTGCTCGACGCGATGCCCCATGGCGGGCTCCTGCACATCGCCGCGCACGGCCACCACGAACCGGAGAATCCGTTGTTCTCCGGGGTGCTGCTGGCCGACGGGCTGCTCTACGGCTACGACGTCGCGCCGAATCCGGCGCTCCCCTCCCAGGTGGTGCTGTCCAGCTGCGACGTGGGGCGCACCGACGACCGGCCGGGCGGCGAACCGCTCGGCCTGGTCGCCGCATTGCTGCGCAGCGGGGTGACCACGGTGGTGGCCGGCACCAGCCGGATCTCCGACCGCGTCGCGGCGGCCGTGATGGCCGCCTACCACCAACGCCTCTACAAGGGAGAGAGCCCGGCGATCGCGCTGGCCGGAGCCATCAAGTCGGCGGCCGAGACCGAGGACGACCCGGCACCGTTCACCTGCTTCGGCGCCGGGCTGTAGCGTCCGCGCGGCCGGGTCAGGGACGCGTCACGCGGCCGGATGCTCGCCGGGCCGGCGCTGCTCCAGGGAGCCCCGCGGGGCGGTGGAGGGACCGTCGTCGGGCGTGACGTCCACCACGGTGTCCTCCACGACGGTGTCCTCCACCACACTGCCCTCGACCACGGTGCCGTCCACCACCGGGCCGCGGCCCGCGCCTGCCCACGTTCCGACCGGCGCGCCCGCCCAGGTGCCGGCCGGCATCGTCCCCAGGTTCACCACCCGGACCTGCGCCGACGAGCGGGAGGCCCGGGCCTGCATCCGTCGCCGCGCCAGGGCCCGCACCGGCGGCAGCAGCAGCGCCACCGCCGCCAGGTCGCTGATGAACCCCGGGATCAACAGCAGTACGCCGGCGACCACCGTCAGGAAGCCACCGGTCACGGCGTCATCGGCCATCGTTCGCGACCGCGCCGCCTGGTTGACCGCAGCCATCGCCTCCCGGCCGCCGCGGCCGATCAGCGCCAGGCCGAGCACGAAGCCGCCCAGGAGCAGCAGCAG
>DATDBV010000661.1:0-12989 GCA_036524715.1 Nakamurella sp.
AGCTGGTTCAGGCCGATCCACCGCTGACCGACATGCAGGTACAGATGAATCGGCTGGAGAAGCTGATCGGTGCGGTTGTCGCCGTCTCCGCGGGTGTTCTGTTCGTCATCGGTCTGGTGCGCGGTGCCAACCCGGAGTTGATGTTCCTGGCCGCGGTCGCGTTGGCTGTGTCCACCATTCCGGAGAGCCTGAAGATCGTGCAGACAGTCGCGATGAGTCTGGGCGTGACGCGAATGGCCAAGCGGCGGGCCATTGTCCGGCGACTGCCCGCGGTCGAGACCTTGGGCTCGACGACGGTCATCGGTACGGACAAGACGGGAACCCTGACCCAGAACCGGATGACAGTGGTGCAGCTATGGACCACGGATGGGCATGGTTGCCGGCTCGGCGACGCCACGGCTGAGACTGTGCCGCTGACAGCCGAGCTGGAGCGGATGTTGCGTGCTGGCGCACTGACGAACGAGGCCTCCCGTGGGCCAAGTCCTGAGGTCCCCCTGGTGGGCGATGCGGTCGACGTCGCGATGGCAACGGTAGCGCTTCGGCATGGCGCGGTCACCGTCGAGGAGGTGATCGTCAACCCGGAGTTGGAGACCCCATACGAGCCCGAACGTGCCTTTTCGCAGGCAGTATGGCCCGAGCCCGATGGGTTGGTGCTGTACGTCAAGGGGGCCCCGGGGCGGTTGCTGGACATGTCGGTGACGGCGCAGTCCGCTACCGGCGCCGTTCCGCTGGACATCCCGTTGGTTCGGGCCGCCAACGACGAGATGGCACGCCGGGGATTGCGGGTGATCGCCACGGCGTGCCGTCCACTGATGCCAGGTGAGGACCCGCATGAGGCGCTGGAACGGCCGGGCGCCCTGACGTTCCTGGGGCTGCAAGGACTGGAGGATCCGCCGCGTCCAGGCGTGGCCGAGGCCATCCAGGAATGCCGATCCGCTGGCATCACCGTGAAGATGATCACCGGGGACAACCCGATTACCGCCACTGCGATCGGGCACCGGTTGGGCATCGAGGTCGGTCGTGCCGGGCCGTTGACTGGCATGGAGCTGACTCGACTCACCGACGCCGAACTCGCCGCCCGGCTCGCCGAGACAAATATCGCCGCCCGGGTGACTCCGAGGGACAAACTCACCATCGTGGAGAGCCTGCAATCCACCGGTGCGGTGGTCGCGGTCACCGGCGACGGCGTCAACGACGCTCCGGCGCTGCGGTCCGCGTCGGTGGGCGTGGCGATGGGTCGCAGCGGCACCGATGTGGCACGGGAGTCCGCGGACATCGTCCTGACCGATGACAACTTTGTCACCATCGTGGAGTCGGTGCGTCAGGGACGGGTCACTTTCGCCGCCGTGCGGAAATCGACGTTCTTCCTGCTCTCGACGGCAGTGACCTCGTTGGTCGCGGTGAGTGTGAACGTGTTCATCAACGCGACTCTGCTGTTTCTGCCCATCCAAATACTCTGGTTGAACCTGGTGACCAGTGGAGTGCAGGACCTGGCCTTGGCCTTCGAACCGGCCGAAGGAGACGAGCTCGCCCGCCGGCCGCGTCCCCGTGGTGAGGGCATCCTCTCCAAAAGGCTGTGGGTCCGAGCGTCGATCACCGGGGGTTGGATGGCGCTGGTGGTGGTGCTCGCCTTCGAGGTTCAACTCCTCGCGGGAGCCTCGGTGGAGCACGCCCGGAGCTTCGCGATCACCACCTTTGTGGCATGCACCGTCTTTCAGGCGCTGAACTCCCGAGGCGAGACCCGCTCCGTGTTCCGGACGGCGTTCTTCAGCAACCAGTTCCTGATCATCGGCATGACCGTCTCGGTGCTGGTGCACGCCCTGGCGATGGTCATCCCGCTCACCGCCGAGTTGTTCGGTTTCGTGCCACTCAGTTGGAGCGACTGGGTGATCTGCTTCCTGCTCGGCGCAACTGTCGCAGCGGTGTCCGAAGTCGCGAAACTGGCGGAACGCAAACGGGTGACGACACCGGTCGGGCCGTGACAACCGCGCCGACCTGGGGTTCGAACTCGGCGTGTGGATCCGAGTGGTAGTTGGATTCTCCGGGACACGGGTCACTGAGCATGGATTCACCGCGTAGCCATAGTTGATCTTGAGTGCGCCACGAACGTGGAGGAAGGAGTCGCCGCTTCTTGTGACGCGGTGCTGTGCGGGTGATGGAGGTTGGCCCTCCGGCGCCGCCCTGCAGGGGAGGTTCCAGGCGGGCGGACGAGTAACCATCCGGTCGACGTGCCATTCCTTCGTCGAGCTCAAACCGCGAGGCAGCCGACACTGCAGGCCCTCGCGTTGGACGATCAGGCTGTTCCTGCCGGTGGTCGGCGATCTTGTCGAGTAGCAGGGGCACGGCCGCTTGGCCCACTTCGTCTCGTGATTGCCGGATGGTCGTCAACGGTGTTGTGCCGGCCGCTCCGTAGGCGATGTCGTCGTAGCCGAGAGCGCGATGTCCTCGGGCACACGGAGGTCGGCTGCGGCCAGGGATTGCAGGACTCCCAGAGCGATGGGGTCGTTGCCGCAGACGATGCCCGTCGGGTGCTCGGGTCCAGGGCGACGATCCGCCCCGCGACGATCCCCCGCCGTCATTGGTTGCCGTCGGCGGCGATCTCCAGCATGGTGACCTGGACTCGTTCGGGTGCTGCTGCATGACCAGGGTGCTGGTGAGGGACACGGTGATGGACCCGAACGGGAATCCAGTGTGTTCCCGTATCGGTGCCCCGCGGGCGGTGCCGTGGGTTACCGCGGTCTGTCGGCCGTCGTGGTTGACGCCGGCCAGATATCCCGGCACGCCCATGCGACTCGCATGAGGTGGCGGCACGTTCGCCTATTTCGGCGGCTGGACCTTCGAGGCCGCCGATGGGCACGAATCGGGGGTTGAGGAGCATCCGCGAGAAAAGTCACGCTAAGCCGACCTGCGGAAATGGGCGTCTTGCTGGTGATTCCATGTCGGCGTGAGTGATGAGGGTGTGGCCGGCTACGGCCGGTTCGGGTCGCTGTCTCGGGTGGAGCTGGAACGGTTCTTCCATTTGGACGACGAGGACCGCAGGCTGATCGGCGCGCGGCGGCGCAACTACAACCGGCTGGGTTTCGCCCTCCAGGTGGTCACGGTGCGGAATCTGGGGATGTTCCTGGCCGATCCGCTGGACGCGCCGCCGGAGCTGGTCGTCTACCTCGCGGAACAGTTGGGCATCGAAGATCTGTCGTGTCTGCCGGAGTACTTGGAGCGGCGGCCGACCCGGTTTGAGCATCAGGCCGAGATCCAGCAGGCGTACGGGTTGAGGGCGTTCTCCGGGGTGGAGAAGGAACTGGCGGCGTGGATCGCGGATCAGGCGTGGATGACCGGTGATGGCCCGAAGGCCATCCTGACCGGGGCGGTGGCGTGGCTGCGGGAGCGCCAGGCGCTTTTGCCGGGTATCACGACGCTGGAGAAGATGGTGGCCTCCGGCCGGGAGTCCGCCGATCGGCGGCTGTGGACGCAGTTGGCCGGTCAGTTGTCGACGAGCCGGGCCGGGACGCTGCTGGCGCTGTTGGAGGTGCCGGAGCAGGGCCGACAGCGGATCAGTGAGCTGGATCGACTGCGCAAGGGTGTGTTCCGGTCGTCGTCGAGGGGCATGGTGGCCGCACTGCGGCGGGTCGCGGAGCTGACCGAGTACGGCGGGGCGACGGTAGACGTGTCGTCGGTGCCGCCGCGGCGGCTGCTGACGCTGGCCCAGCACGGGTTGGCGGGCAAGGCGACGCAGCTCCGGCGGATGAGCCGGGAGCACCACCTGGCGGTGCTGGTCGCCACGGTGATCGCGCTGTCGACGCGAGCGGTCGACGACGTGTTGGAGCTGTTCGACCTGCTGATGGTCACCGATCTGGTGTCGCGGGCCGAGCGGGAGTCGAAAGACGAGAAGCTGCGCCGGTATCCGCGGGTTTCGCGCAACGCCGGCAAGCTGGCCCAGGCGGTCCGGGTGCTGCTGGAAATGGTCGACGTCGACCAGGACGTGGGGCTCGGCGTGGTGTGGGACATGATCGAGAAGAAGGTCTCCGGCGGCGAGCTGCGCGCGGCGGTCGCGGTCATCGACGAGTTGGTCCCCGCGAACGACGCCGAGCTGGACGGGCAGCGGATGCAGGAGCTGTCCGGCCGGTTGGCGACGGTGCGACCGTTCCTGCCACTGATGATGAGCACCATCGAGTTCGGCGCGACGCCGGAAGGCGGGCCGGTGCTGACGGCGATGCGCCGGCTCGGCGAGCTGTTGGCCGCCAAGCCGGGCAAGCTGTCGGCGAAGTGGCTCGACGCCCGCCAGGTCGACCACGACCTGATCACCGGCGGGTGGAAGCGGCTGGTCTATCCGGACGGACGCCCAGCCGAAACCATCGACCGCGCCGCCTACACGATGTGCCTGCTGGAGCAGTTCCACCGGCACCTCAAGCACCGCAACGTCTTCGCCGAGTCGTCGGCGAAGTGGCGTGACCCGCGAGCGCATCTGCTCACCGGAGCCGCGTGGGAGTCCGCGCGGGATGCGGGCATGAACGCGCTCGGCCTGCCGACCGACATGGCGCCGATGCTCGCCGAGCATGCGGCGGGTCTCGACGCGGCCTACCGGGAGGTGATCTCGCGGCTGGACGAGGACACTGCGGCCACCGTCGACGACAACGGCAGGCTGCACGTCGCGGCGTTGAAGGCGGTGCCCGACCCGCCGTCGCTGATCGACCTGCGGCGGCGGGTGGAGGCGATGGTGCCGCGGGTGGACCTGCCCGAACTGGTGCTGGAGGTGATGTCGTGGCACCCCGGATTCACCGAGGCCTTCACCCACACCTCCGGGAACCCGGCTCGCGTCGGCGATCTGGGCTTGTCCGTGGCGGCCGTGCTGTGCGCGAGCGCGATGAACGTCGGGTTCTCGCCGGTAGTCAACCCCGGTGCGGAGGCGCTGACCAGGGCCCGGCTGCACCACGTCGACCAGCACTACGTGCGGCTGGACACCCTCGCCGCCGCCAACTCGGCCCTGGTCCAGGCCCAGGCATTGATCCCGTTGGCGCGGCTGTGGGGCGGCGGGTTGGTCGCCAGCGTGGACGGGATGCGGTTCGTGGTGCCGGTGCGCACGATCCACGCCCGACCCAACCCGAAGTACTTTGGCCGCAAACGCGGTATCACCTGGTTGAACATGATCAACGACCAGGCCGCCGGCTTGGCGGACAAGGTGGTGTCGGGCACGCCGCGGGACTCGCTGCACACGGTCGACGTGGTGCTGCGTCAGCAGGGCGGCGCGGTGCCGGAGGTGATCATCACCGACACCGGATCCTACAGCGACATCGTGTTCGGCCTGCTGCATCTGCTGGGCCGCCAGTACCGGCCACAGCTGGCGAACCTGCCCGATCAGCGGCTGTGGCGGGTCGACCGCAACGCCGACTACGGGCCGCTGGACAAAGCTGCGCGCGGGGTGATCGACACCGAGCGCATCGCCCGGCACTGGCAGGACATGTGCCGGGTGGCGGTGTCGATCCACTCCGGCGAGGTCTCCGCCCACGAGGTCACCCGCATGATCTCCCGCGACGGACGCCCCACCGCCCTCGGGGAAGCCATCGCGCATTTCGGGCGGATCTTCAAGACGATGCACGTGCTGCGGCTGGTCGACGACGAGCCCTACCGGCGTCAGATCAAGGCGCAGACCAACCTCACCGAGGGGCGACACGACCTGGGCCGCACGATCTTCCACGGCCGCAGGGGCGACGTGTACCGGCAGTACCAGGCCGGCATGGAAGACCAGCTGTCGGCGCTCGGGTTGGTGCTCAACTGCGTGGTGCTGTGGAACACCGTCTACCTCGATCGGGTGCTGACAGCGCTGCGCGAGCAGCGCTACCCGGTGTCCGACGACGACGCCATGCGGCTGTCGCCGTTGGTGCGCGCCCACATCGGCATCGACGGCCACTACAGCTTCCACCTGCCCGACCTCGGCGGAACCCACCGGCCGCTGCGCGACCCCGATACACCCGAAGAGGACGGTTGACCGAGGATTTCGGGGCCGCGGATCGTGTCGGTGGCGAGCTCCGCTGTCTCCGCTCCGCTCGACGATCGTCGCTTGGAACGCTAGCCGACCCGGGCCGGGTCGCCGGAAGGGCAGTCCAGAAGGAGCGGCCTGATGAGATCGCGCGCCGCATCTTGGATCAAGCCGAGACGCCCGTCGCTGTACCCGTGAAGTAGAAGAGGCGCCCCTTTAGCCCTGACGGACCCAAAGGGGGCGCCCTCACCGGCCCGCAAGCCGGTATGTCCGTGATGCGTCACCCACCACCAAGTAGATGAGAACTCCGAACGGCGACGAGTCTAAGCCATCCCCTCAGCGACACCAGGCTCTAGCCCGGTGTGCTCGGTGAGCCCAGCCCCGCGCAGGACCCCCTCACCGGCCTGGTCGATCCGGACCACACCGGAGAACCTGCTCCCCGCGATCAGTGCGTCGACTCGTGTCGCTCCTCAGGGCGCTGGGCGTCACCGCATCGACCCGCCGGGCCTCGGCGATCCGGAGACGCCCCGGGGTGTCGATGACCCGTGCGAGCCGTAGACCAGCCGCATCGAGAAGTCTGCCCAGCTCCGCGTCAGTTCGCTCCCGGCCGCCGGTGACGGCCAGCATGATGACGTCGATCGTCACCCTGCCAGGGTCGAGGTTCTCGGGCAGGATCCCTTCGATGAGGAGCACCCTGGCGTCGTCCATCGCCGCTCGCCGGATAGCGGTCAGGATGGCCAGCGCCTCGGCATCGGCCCAGTCGTGGATCACGTCCATGACCAGATAGGTATCCGCGGCCGGCAGCGGGTCGACAAAGAAGTCGCCCGCCTGCCGGACGAGCCGGGGATGCGCCGGTCCTCCTGCCTCGACGACCCCAGGCAGGTCGACCAGGATGCCTCGTGCCCGGGGCGTCGCCTCGAGAATCGCGTGCAGCAGGTGGCCGCGGCCGCCGCCAACATCCACGATCCGGCGAGAGGACGAGAAGTCGTACGCCGCCAGGACTCCCGCGGTTTCTCCTGCCGATTTCGCGGTCATGGCTTGTCCGAAGATCGCGCGCTCCCTCGGTACCCCGCGCAGGTATCCCCACAAGCCGTCGGGATCGCTCAGCTCGATCGACGGACGACCGGCACGGACTGAGTGGGCCAGGTCGTCGAACGACCGCAGCATCACCGGCAGGCCCATCATCTGGGGAAAGGCGCGCATCGACATCGGGTTGTCGCTGCGCAGCAGCCGAGATGCGGTGCTGTGCTGGTACCCGCCGTCGGCGGCCGAGAACACACCGTGCGCGGCCAGCAGGCGAAGCACCCGGTTCAGCCCGTCCGGGTCGACCTCGCATCGCTTCGCCAGTTCCTTCGCGGGGACCGGATGGTCGTCTATGTGGTCGGCGACGCCGAGTTCCGCCACCACCTGCAGGCATCGGGCGGCCACGCCCGCGTTGGTGACCGCGAAGATCAGTTCGTGCGGTTCCATGTCGGCACTACCCGGTCCGGACCGGGATCCGGGTGCGAGCGACCCAGGCGTCGAACCCGAGCAGCGACGGGTTGAGCAGCCTGGCCAGCCGTACGTCCCGGGGCCGGCAGTACTCGGTGTTGGCCTCGGCCACGTACTGGATCATGTTGGCCGCGACGTCGATGCCGGGGAACGGCAGCGAGCGGAAGACCTCGAGCGGCAGCGACTGGTAACGCACCGGCTCGCCGTACACCTGCGACAGGCCGAACGCGAGCCGCTCACCGGTGATGTGCTCACCAGCGATTCCGACGGTCATCCCGAGGAACTCCTGGCCGCCGCGGAACAGGCCGTACCCGCACCGGCCGATGTCCTCGGCGGCAATCCCGGGCAGCAGGGCGTCGCCCAGCGGCATCGCGATGGTGAGTACGCCGTCCGGTCCGCGCTGCGGAGCAGCGAGCCCGGACACCCACGCCTCCCAGTGGAATGGCGTGAGCAGGTACGTCGTGGGGACGCCGGCCTCCTCGAAGCAAACATCGCCCTCCGACTTCGCATCCCACTGCGGCACCTTGAACCGGCCCTGCAGCGTCGGCATCCGATCGTCATCCAGCGGGTAGCGCCGCCGGGTGTCCTCAGCAGTCGACCAGATCGCGTGGCGGACGCCGGCGGCAGCGGCGGCCCGGGCCTGATTGGCGGCCTGGGTGGCCTCACGCTCGGCGTCGAAGTGCTCGAAGAACGACGTCATGCAGAACGCCCCGTACGCGCCGTCGAAGGCAGCGACCAGGCTGTCCAGGTCGTCGAGGTCGGCGCGCACCACGGTGGCGCCTTGGTCGGCCAGCGCCCGAGCGGCGGCCGAGTCTGGGGTTCGCGTGATGGCCCGGCAGGCATAGCCTCCCGAGGGGTCGGCGAGGATGGCCCTGGCCAGTCCCCCGCTTGTGGCGCCCGCGGCGCCGACCACGGCAATGGTCTTCGTTTCGCTCATGCTCGAGACGCTAGGTCTCCGGGGACGCCCGCCGCGCCGACCGATCTACTCAGCCGACCTACTCAATTTGCCCCCCGAGCTCAATTCCCTGAGCGCTCTGGGGAGCGGCCGCGCACCCAGACCGCGATCTGACTCCGGTTCGGCAGGTCCAGCTTGTCCAGGATGTGCTGAACATGGTTCTGTGCGGTGCGCTCCGACACGAACAGCCGTGACGCGATCTCGCGATTTGTCAGGCCCTGGGCCACCAGGTCCGCCACCTCGAGCTCGCGACGCGTGAGCGCCACTGCAGGGTCCGCATCGATCCGGTTGAGCAGGTCCCACGCCTGGGCCCGGATCGGCGCCATGCACAGCACCTCGGTCCGCCGCAGCGCCGCGACCGTGATGGCCCGGGCGCGGGCGAGGTCACCCGGTGCAGAACGACGGAAGATGGCTGCGGCGAGCTCGTACTCGGCCTCGGCGCGGTAGCCCTCCGCACCGTTCTCCGTACAGGACTTCACCGCCTGCTCGAGGTCGGCGATCGCATCGTCGACCAGCCCGAGGTGTGCTGCTGCCCGGCCGAGATGGAGCTCGGCCGGACCGCCGTACGCCATCGCATAGCGGCCGTTGACGACATGGTGCCCGCGCCAGGCGCCGAGTTTCGCGCGCAAGGTCGCGACATCGTCGTCCGCGCCGACCGCCACGGCGGTCGCGATGCCCGCCGCCCACGTGAAGAGCATGGCGTGCGGCGATTCCCGCCACTCCGAGGCCGGGCCGAGCCGGCGGTAGACTGCACCGGCCTCCCGCAGCCGGCCGGCATCCGCCAGCATGCTCGCCGGGGCCAAGGTCGGGACGACACCGGCCAACGGCCAGTCCAGCCCCGCGGCATCCGCGTCGGTGATGCCGAAGGTCCCGAGGGACTCGCTGGTCTGCCCGGTGTGATGGCACTGGATGCTCCGCAGTCCGCTCCACAGCAGGAACGCCGGCGGGAACCCGGTGGCCGCGAGCGTGCCGAACGCCTGAGCGCCAAGCCGGTACGCGTCGGCGTAGCACCCACTGGCCTGAGCGAGCATCGCCCGGCAGCGCAGCAGCCGCCACTGCGCCACCGGGCCGCCGACTCGGGTTGCCCAGCGGCCGATGGCTTCGAGCTCGCGCGCGGCGCGCGCCAGGTCGCCCCGCTCGCTCGCGGCGTCGAAGCGCCATTCGGATGCCGACAGACAGGCAGTCGTTCTGCCGGTGCGGGTTCCGAGCGCCCACATCCTGTCCGCGTTCGCCTCGCGTTCGGCCAGTCCGTCAGGGCCGGACCGGACCATGTGGTGCGCGGTGAGGGCCGCCTCGAGCGCGGTCGGGTCGCCGCTGGCCTCGGCGAGGACGAGCGCCTCCGAGGCTGCGGGGTTGGCCGCGTCGAGGTCGGAGAGGTGATCGCAGACCCAGGCGTAGTGGGCCAGCACACGCGCCCGAAGCTCGGCCGGCGCGCCGTCGAGGACGGCAAGGGCACGTTCGCACAGTGCCCGGATCACCCGGTCGATCCCCTCGTCGAAGGTCGGCTCGGGTACAAGCGCCGCCTGGCCGGCCAGGTCGGGGCGGCCGATGCGCACCGCCACTGCGACCGCCTGGTCACAGGTTTCCAACGCGCCGGTGAAATCCGCGGATAGGCACTGGGCGCCGGCGTACGCGATCATCAGCCGGCACCGGGCGACGTCGTCCAGCACTCCCGCGTTGAGCTCGAGCGCCCGCCCGTACCAGCGCCGGCCGTCCTCGTAAGCGTGCAGCCGCATCGCCTCGCGGCCGGCCCGCTCCGTCCACGTCACCGCGAAGGCACGGTCTCCGGCCACCGCCGCCTCCGACCAATGGTGCGCAAGGTCGAAGACCATCCCGTCTGCGTGCGGTGCTTGGGCCGAGATCGCCTCGGCCGCACGACGGTGCAGCGTGACCCGATGCCCGGTGCCCAGACCGGCGACGATCGCGTCACGGACCAGGTCGTGGGCGAACCGCTTCACCTCCGGAGAGCCGTCCTCGTCGAGGACCAGCGCGGCGCGCGCCGCCTGGTCCAGTGACGTGAGGCAGTCGCCCACAGTGCTGCCCGTCATTGCTGCGACGATAGGTACCGCGAACCGGGTACCGAGCACGGCCGCGGCACGCAGCGACGTCGCGCAGTCCGCGGAGAGCCGTCCGAGGCGCTGGCCGATGGCGTCGAGCACCGAACGGGGTATGGCCCCCGCGATCGTGGGCCCCTCGGCCAGCTGACGGGCGAGCTCGGACACGAAGAACGGGTTGCCCGCCGTCGCGTCGTATACCGCCGACAGCTCGGCGTCGCTGGCTGCTCGCCCGACGATGCCGGAGACCTGTTCGCCGACGGCGGCCCTCTCCAAACCGCGCAGCTCGACCTGGGTGGTACGAGGCTCCTGGGCCAATGTGGCAATAGGGCCTGCTGTGTCGCGACAACAGACGACGACAAGGAGACGGTCGTCGCGTGCCGTGCGGGCGAGGTACTGCGCCAACAGCTGCGACGGTTCGTCCGCGCCGTCCAAATCGTCGAGGACGACGAGGAGCGGGCGACGCCGCGCGGCCCCGAACACGAGTCGTGCCACCTCGTCGAACCTCCGCACGCGCTCCTCCATCGACGGCGCGACACCGCTCATGGCAAGAAGGGCCGCGGGGCCCGGGCCGGCCACTCCCTCGGCGTCCAACACCCGTATGACCTCGTGCCACGGCCAGTACGGCGGCGCGCCGTCCGCCATGGCAGCCCGACCCCAAGCGGTCAGGACGCCCCTCTTCCGGGCCAGCCCGGCGAACTCCTCGACCAGCCGGGTCTTTCCGATGCCCGGCCCGCCCACACAGACCACCAGGCTCGCGCGACCCTGCTGTGCCTCGTCCAGGCACCCGAGCAGCACACCCAGCTCACGATCCCGACCGACCAATGCAGGGAGCACCCGTGCCTCCTTCGGTTCAGGCAGCGTTGCCTCATTGTGACGGAAGGGGGGGTCTGCTTACGTTGGGCCTTGCCGGTTACGCGAACCCGCTGCTCCCAATCGGATGTGGGACGAGGTCCCTCTACCGGGTCGCCGTCCGGCCACCCTTAGTAGAGGAACAGCCCGCGGCACCGGACCATGACTATTCGAGCGGGTTCGACACAACGGGGAACAGGGCCACGACGCTGGATTGATGCCCCCCTACTGCGAAATCCATTGTTCTTGTTGGTACTTCGCAGTAGAGGGGTGACCGCCGACAAGCTGCCGCTATCGATGTCCGCGGGCGGCGGGATCGGTCTGGGCGCGCCATCGGGCCAGCGCCTCGGCCGATGGGCGGGCGTACTTGGCCAGGCTGCGCACCGAGGTGTGCCCGGACATCTTCATCAACATCGGGGTGGACGCACCGTCCTCAGCGGCGTGGGTCAATGCGCTGTGCCGCAGCTGGTGCAGCGTGAACGGCCCGCCGTCGAGGCCGGCGGTGTGGGAGTCGAACAGTTCGGCCGCGCGGCGGTAGGACAGCCTGGCCCGACCTGTGGTCGGGTCGACGTCCAGCGTCGCGACCGACGGGCGGGCCTTGCGATCGGTGAGGAACACCGGTCCGGAACGGCGCCCGGCCAGCATTCGGGGCAGCAGTCGGGCGGTGCCGGTCTGCCACACGACGACGTCCTTCGCCCCGCCCTTGCGGGTCACTACCGCGAGCCGGTTCGCCGTGTCCAGGTGCGTCACGTCGAGCATCAGCAGCTCCTCGGCGCGGGCGGCGGTCTCGTAGAGCATCTGCCACAGCACGCGCTCCCGCAGCGGGACGTCGAGTCCGAGCAGCTCGGCGATCTGGGCGCGGGTCAGGGCGCGCGAGTCGTCGCGTGCGACCGGCCTGGCGCGCAACCGAGTGAGCGGATCGTCGGCGAGCCATCGCTGTTCGCGCCAGTACCCGAACGCCTTGCGCAGGCCGGCCAGGCGGACGTTGAACGTCTGCGGCGACGACTGGCCCCACACGAACGTGAACCACCCGGCGACCCGGTCCGGGTCCAGCCGCGCGGTGTCGGCGTCCACGCCGAAGTCCTTGCGCATCCTGTTCAGTGCGGCCGCGTAGCCGCGGCGGGTGTTCGCCGATCCGATCGTCGCGAGGAACGCGGTGATCGCGTCCGCCAGCCGGACCCCGGTCACCGCGATGGGCAGCACTCGAACCTCGCCCATCGACAGCCCGCCGTCCCTATCGCAGATAAATTCCCGAGTCAGCCTGGCGCGCAAGGGCATCGCGCCAGGTCAGCTCCGAGGTTACCGCAGATAATGGGTCATTGTCTGCGGTAACTCCTTAGCGTGACTTCTCTCGCGGATGTTCCCGGACCCCCGAAGTGCGCTCGGCGGGCATGGGTTTGGTGCTGACGGCGCCATTTTGACCAATGCAATGCGTGGGCGATGGCGTCGACCTTCGGAGCGGCAAGACTCAGGAGCCGGCGAATTTCGGCGAGGGTCAGTGGGACGAGCTTTCGGTGAATGTGTCGTGGCGAGTCGGATTCCGCGGCGATGCTTGATATGTTTGGGTGGGCGTTTGGTGGCCCGGTTGGTCGGGGTCCCCCTTTTTTGCTTTGTGTGCTGAGATGGCGAGGAAGGTGTGGGCGAGCATGGCCAGGGTGATGTG
>DATDBV010000662.1:0-4614 GCA_036524715.1 Nakamurella sp.
ATGATTGCGGTCGTGCTGGAGCTGCATATTGCAGGAGCCCATCCACACCACGTCAGGGGTTTCACACGGCGTGGTGTCAAAGCCAGGAGGCTCCTCGAAGCTTTGCAGCGCGAGGACGACGAGTGGCCTGTCAATCGGCCATCCGCCGAGGTCGATGAACCGCGGGATACCGGCCAACAGGAGTCGGTGGAGTCCGTCAGCGGTCCCGTCGCCATTCTCTCCGTAGCCGTTGAGGGCGACGAGCAGCGGGCTGCCGGAGCCGGTGTCGCTGTAGCTGGGCGGAAGGTACTGGTAGTAGCCCATGCTGAGGCTGGTCGAACCGATGGGCCGTGGCGCCAAGTACCGGGCCGAGTCCCATCCGACCAGCGGTGCGACGGCCTTGCACAGGCCAAGGTCAAGGAGCGGGTGGGGTCCCGAGACCCTCAGGTCAAGGAAGTTGAATTCGCCGTTGGCGACGTCGACCGTGTAGTGGAACGAGATGTTCCCCCGGTCGCGGTAGACGACGGCCCCGGACGAGTTGGTGATTACCAGGGACTGACCTGAGTTGTGGAAGGTGAATTCGTACACGGATCCCTGGACACGCTTGCTCTTGACGTCCTTCGCAATACCGTTGGCAGCCAGCGTGAAGGATCGGCCGTCCTGCGCAGTCCAGACTTCGGCGACGTCGTAGTTGTCCGTAACGAAGTCAAAGCCGTCGAGCTTCTTATTGGCACGGACTTGCACCTTGTGTGACTCGACGCCGACAACCTGCATGGGATACCCGCAATCCCAACGGACTTCATCGTAGGAACGAGTGGATCGTTCGCGGTCAACCACCGACGCGCCGGCCGAAGTGCTGCCACAAGTGATCGCGACAAGCACCGCCACGAAGGAACTGAGCCAACGAATGCGACGTGCCCGGATGCCCCTGGTCAGATCCCTGCTCAAGGCCATGACGGCCCTCCTTCAACGCCCGTCGTCCGACTGGTTCGGCCAACGCCGACTCGCGCCGGACCGGCCCGGACGTACCGAATGGCCACGACACCCTTCGATGTCTCCGTGGATGAATCTCACCGTAGGAAGGCCCGGCGCTCACGGCATCAGTGCCTGCACTGGTATTCCGGCCCGATCCCTTGGAGGAATCTGCCTGTGACGTCGGCTGCTCCTGCGCGCCGCAGGGTGTCGCGCAATGAGCCAATGCCCGAACGCCCGGCTCGGACTGGCCTGACCCAACTCAAGACCGGGGCCGCGACGCGGGGAGGCGCACGGTGACGGCCGCACCGGACGTGTCCGCATGCCCTTCCTCGACGATGGTCCCGCCGACGGCCTGCACCCGGTCGGTGAGCGCGGAAGGGATGGGATCCGGCGGCCGGGTGGCGGTCGGGAACCGGATCGTCATCGTTGTTGTCGGATTCATGGTGTCGACCCGCAGCGATGCTGCGCCGGCCGTCGCCGCCCAGGCGGCCACCTGGTAGGCGGTGGCCTCGATGACGGGCGGCAGGCGGCGGGTCGGAAGTCCGCTGAGGGCGATCCCGGTTGACTCGCCCAGTCCTTGCAGTGCGGGCCCGAGGCCCTGGGCCAGGGCGGCCGGGTAGATGCCCCTGGCGAACTCGCGAAGGGCGGTGCCGGCGCGGCCGACCGCATCGGCTGCCGCTACGGCGTGACCGGTGCGGTCGTTGCGAACCGGTCGGCGCAGGGCCAGGGCGAGACTGACCAGCCGCTGCTGGGCGCCGTCGTGCAGGTCGCGTTCGAGCCGGCGACGTTCCTCGTCGGCCGATTCGACGAGCCGCAGCCGCGATGCCCGAAGGTCGGCCAGCTGCGCGGCCCGCTGCGCCCGGAGCCGCTCGTTGACCAGGCCGAGCCGAGCCACGGCGAGCAGGTCCTGAACGCGGCTCGGGTCGTCGAGGATCCCTGCCCGGTGGGTGAGCGCGGCCAGCGGCTGGTCGCCCTGGCGCAGCTCCGTGACGGTGTATCCGGCGGGCGGCGTGTGGTGCACCGGTGTTCCGTCGCGGTTGACGGAGCGGTCGGCGGTGACCGGGTAGACGATGGTCAGGTTGGGATCGCCGAGCCATTGGCCGATCGCGGCCGCGAGGTCGACACGGTCGCCGGGGTGGTCCAGGCCGAGGGTGACTCGGACAAGGCGTCGTTGGGCGCGGGCCCATCGCAGCCTGGCCCAGCCGAGCGCAGTAGCGAGCAGCACAAGCATGGTCGCCTGCGCCGTCCAGAACTCGGCGCGGTGAGCGTCGAACGAACCCAGCGGGACGAGGCCGAGCCCTCCGCAGGCCAGGAAGCCGATCCCCGTCGCGAGCACCCCGGTGGTCCCGTCGCGTGTCGGCGGCAGCCGGCGGGTGAGTCGCCCGATCATCACCCCCAGGACCACGGCGGTGATCCAGGCAACGCCCAGCCACCCGGCCAGTTTCCCGAGAGCCGTTGCCGCCGTGGGGTTGTCCGTCAGCATCAGGAGGTTCGACGGGCACTGGGGGCAGCCGGTCGACGCGGGCGCGAAGAACAGCGTTGGTGCGATTCCGACCACGCCGACCAGGACGGCGTAGCCGGCGGCCACGACGACGGATCGGGCGCGGCCGCGCAGCCGGCCGCCGGGGTAGCCGAGCAGCAGATGAGCGGCCAGGGCGAGGGCGGCCGAGTCGGCCACCAGCCCGGCGGTAAAGACGATCGCTGAAGGGCTGCCGGGCGCATCCCAGGCACCGGCGATCCAGGCGATCCCGACGAGCGCAAGGAGGATGCCGCTGCGAGCGAGCGACCCGGCCGTGGCCGTCGCGGCACCCGCCACGACCGCGGCCAGGCCGGGCACGAGCAGGACCGCCATTCCCCACGCACCGGGGTCGACAGGCGACAGCCCGGCACTGGCTTGGACGGTGACGAACGCCAGCACCGCCGCGGCGACACCCGCGGCGAGCAGGAGCAGCCGACCACCCATGAGCAGATTCTTTCCAGAATCGGGCAAATGGACCAGTGTGGGCACTGATGGCGGGAGCGTCCGGTCTTCCTACCGTGGGCGACATCGAAGAAAGTGAGGTGGTCGCGATGGTCCGGTTCCGGTCCACGCTCACCGCCGCGGCCGCGGTGCTGGCGCTCCTGGTGACGGGTTGCAGCCCGGTCGATCGCTCGGGCGGTGACGCGGCGGTCGAGGCCCGTACGCTGCGGTTCGCCATCTCGGGCATTGACCAGGTCCCAGAAGAAGGGCTGGCGTGGGCCAAGGAGGTGGAGCAGAGCTCGGGCGGCACCCTCAAGATCGAGTTCGTCACGGAGTACGCCGCCGGCAACCCGCGCGGGGAGAGCGAGGTGATCGCGGACGTCCGCTCGGGCGCCATCGATCTCGGTCGGGTCGGTGCCCGTGCCTTCGACGTCAACGGATACGACGAGTTCCAGCCGCTGCTCGCGCCCTTCCTGGTGGACAGTTTTGACTTCCAGGCCAGGGTGTTCGAGGCGGGCATTCCTGCACGGATGGCCGCGGGGTTCGACCGGATCGGTCTAACACCGTTGGCTGTGCTTCCTGGCCCTTTCAGGCGGATGATGAGCAGGGATACTCCCTTCACCAGCCTGTCGGCCTACCAGGGGGCCCGCATAAATGCCGCGGAATCCAAGCTTGCAGCTGACGTTTTCGCGGCTCTCGGCGCACAAGCGACAACCTTGCCCGGTGGCGACCTCTCCGGTGTCGATGGGTTCGAGAACCTCCCGGCCTCGGTGTGGGGCAACCAGTTCCAGTCGACGTGGCGGCACCTCACCGGCAACGTGAACTTCGGGCCGAGACCATGGGTATTCATGGCCAACCCGGACGTGTTCAACTCTCTCGCGCCGAGCCAGCAGGAGGCGCTGACTGGCGCCGCCGCAGCCACTTTCGACAGCGTCCTTCGCATAACGGCAGACAGCGACGCTGAGGCGGTGGCCAAGCTGTGCGCGGCCGGAGTCACGTTCGACGTCGCCACCGACGCCCAACTCGACGAACTCGAAGCGGCCGTGCGCCCGGTGATCGACAAGCTCCGCACCGACCCCGCGAAGGCCGCGGAACTCGACCAGATCGAGGCGCTCAAACTCGAGGTGGCGGCGCCGCCGAACACGCTGACCTGCACCACGACGCCGAGCGCCCAGGCCGCCGACACTCTCGGCATTCCCGACGGGACCTACACCCGCACGGGCACGGTAGGGGACATCAGGCGATCCGGTGCGGAGCAACGACTGAAGGACATCGGATTCGATTTCACCGGCGAGCCCGACTCCGCGGGCGTGACGCAAACGTTGGTGTTCGCCGACGGCCTGGTCACCAAGGATGCCGTGGACACCGCCACGGGTGAGCCGGCGGGTGATCGTGAGCAGTGGACCTACACGACCTACCGCGGCCGGATCCGGCTGTCCGGGCCGGTCGACTTCGTGGCCAGTTACACCTACAGCGACGGCGAGTTGCGGTTCAGCGACTTCACCTTCCCGGACCCCGTCGGCGACTTCGGCTATGAGGTCACTTTCGGGTTCGTCCCCATCCCCTGGGTACGGCAGGGATGATCCGGCCGCCTCTCTTGTCCGCCCACGCCGAAACCCGGACAATCAGGACGCACCACCCCAACCTGTCCTGGGCGAACCCACCCGCGACTCGACGCTGACCGGGCCGCAGTGATGCCC
>DATDBV010000663.1:0-2391 GCA_036524715.1 Nakamurella sp.
CTGGCCGACGCGGAGCCGGTGCGGGCCGGCGAGATCATCCGGATCCGCACCACCGGCGGCGGCGGGTGGGGTGATCCGCTGAGCCGGCCGCCGGCCGAGGTGCTGCGGGACGTGCGCTGGCGCAAGGTGTCCGTCGAAGGCGCGCGTCGGGACTACGGGGTGGTGCTGGCCGGCCACGGGGGCTCGGTCGATGAGTGCTCGGTCGACGAGGCGGCCACGGCCGCGCTCCGGACGTCCCTGGCGGCCACCCGCCCGGTGGACCAGCCCTTCTTCGACCGCGGTCCCGGCTATGCGCGCCTGTCCGGCGGGCGGGCCTTCGCCGACGTCGACTACCGCTGAGCGCAGGGCGGGCGGGAGGGCTTGCGGTCAGGGCGAATCATGACACAGTGCCGACGCCGGGCAGGACGACCGAGCCTGCGAGGTGTCCTGCGACGTTGTCGTGCCGCGGTTCAGAAGCCACCGCCGGCACCGAAGTGCGTCACGCCACGAAGCGACATCGGCTGGTGCGAATCGAGATCCTTGATGTGCCCGCAGCGGCTGCACTCCAGGTGCCCGTGCCCGCGCATCTCCGGGTTGTCGTCCATCACGCCGACGTAGTGGTGCTTGCCCATCCGGCAGCGCACATCCTTGCCCTGGTCGGACAAGACAACCTCCTCGGGATGGATTGCCTGCTGCCCTTCGAGTGGTGCGTTCGCGACCGACAGCCGAGTCCGCGAGCGTTCAGATCCCGCCAGCAGGGCCACCACCGCCGAGAGCGGTGCCCGGCATCGGCTTGTACGAGGCGACGTCCTTGATGTGCCCGCACCGGGTGCACTCCAGGTGCCCCTGGCCGCGCACTTCGGGGTTGTCGTCAATCACCCCGACATAGTGGTGTTTGCCGCACGTCCTTGGACTGCTCGGACACGACCGCTCCCGCTGGTTGGGCGTATTGCCTGATTCAGACGATTAGTCTGACATGCCCGACTGAAAAGCGAAACATCCCCGACTGCCTCACCCGGCCCGGACGACGCAGCCGGATCAACGCTGCGTGATACTCACGGGCATGGCTCTGCACACCGGCTCGTCCCAGCCGACCCGCGCCCCGCACACCAACCCCCTGACGACGCTGGCCACCCCGGCCGTCGGCGTCGACTTCTCCTTGCCGGAGATCGCCCTGCGCGAGGATCCGGTCCCGCCGGATGTCGCCTATCAGCTGATCAAAGAGGAGTTGCTGCTGGACGGCAGTGCGCGGCTGAACCTGGCGACGTTCGTCACCACCTGGATGGAACCGCAGGCGCTGCAGCTCATGTCCGACTGTGCGGACAAGAACATGATCGACAAGGACGAGTACCCGCAGACCGCGGAGATCGAACGCCGCTGCGTCGCGATCATCGCCGACCTGTGGCACGCCCCGTCGCCGGACGACGCAACCGGCTGCTCGACCACCGGTTCCAGCGAGGCCTGCATGCTGGCCGGGATGGCGCTCAAGCGCCGCTGGGAGGCCAGGGTCCGCGCCGAGGGCGGCGACCTCAACGTCCGCAAGCCGAACCTGGTGATGGGCATCAACGTCCAGGTGTGCTGGGACAAATTCTGCCGCTACTGGGATGTCGAGCCGCGCCTGGTGCCGATGGAGGGCGACCGGGTCTTTCTGGACGCGCCGTCGGCGGTCGCCGCCGTGGATGAGAACACCATCGGCGTGGTGGCGATCCTGGGATCGACCTTCGACGGTCGGTACGAACCGGTCGCCGAGATCGCCGCCGCCCTGGACAAGCTCGCCGCCGACGGGGGACCCGACATCCCGGTCCATGTCGACGGTGCCTCCGGCGCCATGATCGCCCCGTTCCTCGACCCCGACCTGGAGTGGGACTTCCGCCTGCCCCGGGTGGTCTCCATCAACACCTCCGGCCACAAGTACGGCCTGGTCTACCCCGGGGTCGGGTGGGTGGTCTGGCGGGACAAGTTGCACCTGCCGGAGGAGCTCGTGTTCAACGTCAACTACCTGGGCGGCAACATGCCCACCTTCGCGCTGAACTTCTCCCGGCCCGGCTCCGAGGTCATCGCCCAGTACTACAACTTCTTCCGGCTCGGCCGCGCCGGATACGCTGCCGTCCAGCAGGCGTCACGGAATGTGGCCATGACCCTCGCCGAGAAGATCGGCGGGTTGCCCGAGTTCACCCTGATCACCAAGGGGGACGAGCTCCCGGTCTTCGCCTTCACCACCTCCGAGCAGGTCACCGGCTGGGACGTGTTCGCGCTGTCGCGGCGCATGCGCGAGCGGGGCTGGCAGGTGCCTGCCTACACATTCCCGGCGAACCGCGAGGATCTCGCGGTGCTGCGCATCGTCGTCCGAAACGGGTTCTCCCTGGACCTGGCCCAGCTGTTCTTCAAGGAGCTGGAGTCCGCGGTGGTCGC
>DATDBV010000664.1:0-5328 GCA_036524715.1 Nakamurella sp.
GCCACCACCCGGTCCCGCTCGCGACGAGGATCGTCACCGTCAACACCGCCACGAACGCCCGCGCGACGATTACCGCCATTCGGCTGACGTGTCCCGTCCGTTCGGCATCACTGACCACCATATGCTCACTCTACGTGAGACCAGACGTCAACACTCGGTGAATCAAACGCGAGGCTTACCCCGATCAGGGGTTCTTTCTCACCGATAGCAATGCCTCGCCACCATCTTGGGGTCGGGACTCCACCGATGACGCAGAGTCATCCCGTCCCTGCGGGACCGCCCGACAAGGGCGAAGCCGATCGGATCGATCAACGGCTGACGCCGGCCCGGCCGGGCGCGACGCAAGGCCGCCGCGGCGCACGCGCGCCCGCGGGAACGAGATTGACCGGATAACTTTCTGTCGTTAGGCTTGTAGACAGCAAATTCTTGATCAATGGGGTGGTGGCGATGAATGTGTTTCCAAGGGTGTGGCTATCCGACCGCCCCTCAACCGCGGATGGGATCGACACCCGGGTGCGCTCGGTCGTCACCTCACGCGGCTATCGACCGGTCGACGATGCGGCGACGGCGGACGTCGTGGTGTGCATCGGTCCCGACGCCGCCGCGGCCGCCGGGCTCGACGGCTCGGCCGCCGGGCTGGTGCTGATCGGCGCCGACTGGCCGGCCCCGGTCCGCGCGTTGCTCGCGGCCCACGGGATCACGCCCGACCCCGGGCCGATCGAGACCCGGGTGGTGGCCGCGACCGAGGCCAGCGGCCCCGGTGGCATAGATCTGCTCGCGCGCGTCGACCCGGCCGCCCTGACCGCGAGCGGATCCTTGACCATCGACGAGCCGGCGTGGCCGCTGCTTCGCGCCGCCGGCCGGGCGGTGGCCGCCGTCGCCGAGCACGGCGACCGTCGGATCGTCGTCCTCGCCGTCCAGCCCGGTACCGGGCCAGCGGCCGACGAACTGCTGTTCAACGCCATCACCTTCGCGGCCGGCCACCCCACCGGGGGCCGCTCGGTCGCGGCTTCCGCGGCGGCGCAGGATCCGGCGTGGCTACACCTCAAGGCCGCCGTCACCGGACTGCAGGCACTGCAGGTCGCCGACGGATCGATCCCGGACGAGCAGGCGCAGGCCGGCGCCCGGACCGCGATCCGCACCGTCACCGACGCGATCGTCGAACTGGCGCCGCGGTTCCCGCACGACGCCGACTACCTGGCCGCGCTGGTCAAGGACCTGACCCGATGGCAGGACGCCGGTTTCACCGTCCCGGACTTCCTGGACTCGTTGATCGCCTTCCACCCCGAGCGCGCCCGCACCGACGGCCGCGAGCACCTGGTCGTGTTCCCGATGTACACGCAGAACGGCAGCCCCGACCGGAACCTGGAAGCCGTTCTGGTGCAGGTGATCTGGCCGGAATTCATCGCCGACCTGGAGGCCGGCGACTACTCGAACAAGCTGTTCGTGCCGATCCGGTTCCTGGACTTCACCGCCGGCTACGACACCAATTCGGCCGTGCTGTTCCCGGAAACCGTGGCCATGCGGGAGATCCCGAAGTTCACCTGGGGCGCGATCTTCGCCGACCGGGAGGCGGCCAGGTTCCGCCGGGTGGTGACCGCCGCGGCCGAGATCACCGGCCTGGCCCTGCCGGCCGACGCCGCGCGGCTGCTGGCCGACCAGCGGCTGGCCGAGGAGACCTTCGTCATGTGGGATCTCATCCACGACCGCACCCACATGCACGGCGACCTGCCGTTCGACCCGTTCATGATCAAGCAGCGGATGCCGTACTTCCTGTACTCGCTGGAGGAACTGCGCTGCGACCTGACCGCGTTCCGCGAATCGGTGGCGCTGGAGCGGCGGGGCGTCCCGCATGCCCGGCTGGTGCAGTACGCGATCCTGTTCGACCGGATCTTCCGCTTCCCGATCACCGGCACCCGGGTCCGCAACTACGACGGACTGGGCGGTCAGCTGCTGTTCGCCTGGCTGCATCAACACGACGTCCTGCACTGGACCGACAACCGGCTCTCCGTCGAGTGGGAGCGGGTCGCCGACCAGGTGCTCGAGCTCGGGCGGCGCATCAAGGACCTGTACCGGCGGTCCATCGACCGGCCCAAGATCAACCATTGGCTGGCCGCCTACCGTCTCGTCGCCGAGACGCTCGAGCCGCATCCGGCGTCCATCTGGGCCCGCGGGGTCGAGGCCCTGCCGGTGGACGGCCCGCCCAAGGGGTTGACCGACGCGGTGCTGCCCGACGAGTTTCCGCTGTCGATGTTCTACGAGGCCCTGTCCCGCAAGCTCTCCCCCGTCGTCGCGTCCACCAGGGGGATCACCGCCTGATAGCGACCCCGCGCGAACCGGATGCCATATACGGTGGTTGGTGAGTCACACGGGGACGCACGGCTAGGGGGTCGGGGTGGGTGGATCCGCTCGCGCGCGCGCCGGCCGGCGGGTCGTCACGAACGCCCTGCTGGCCGTTGCACTGCTCCTCGGGGGGATCACGGCCTGCGCCGACGAGCCCGCCCCCTCCCCCGAGCAGCCGCTTCGGGTCAGCGACAACGGGCGCCACCTGGTCGACGAGTCGGGCACGCCCTGGCTGATGGCCGCCGACACCGCATGGACCATCGTCAGCAAGCTGACCCCGGCCGAGGCGGACCAGTACCTGGACGGGCGGTCGGCGACCGGCTTCAATTCGGTCGCGATCTCCCTGGTCGACATCACCTCCGGCAGCGTCCGGGCCACCACCGACGCGGCAGGTGAACCCCTGTTCCGGCCGGGCACCGACGAACCGAACCCGGCCTTCTTCGAATCGGTCGACCGGTTCCTCGACGC
Source organism: Nakamurella sp. (assembly GCA_036524715.1). GTDB lineage: Bacteria > Actinomycetota > Actinomycetes > Mycobacteriales > Nakamurellaceae > Nakamurella. The sequence goes on from DATDBV010000664.1 coordinate 2,812, forward strand.
CGCCGAATCCCGCGGGATCACCGTGCTGATCGTTCCGATGTGGCTGAAGTTCGCCGACCAGGACCCCGGCTTCACGGTGGACGCCATGACGAACCTGGGCACCTTCCTCGGTGAGCGGTACCGCGACCGGGACAACATCATCTGGGTGATGGGCGGCGACTACGGAAGTGCCGAGGGTGAGGGGCTGTGCCCGCGGCCGGACGAGGTACGGGCGCTGGCGAACGCGATCGACCGGTCCGACCCGCGGCACCTGATCACCTACCATCCCGGCGCGAACCTGTCCTCCACGACCTGCTACCCGGACGAGCCATGGCTGGATTTCGACAGCACCTATTGGGATTTCAACACCGACAACCTGTCGTCGGCCTACCGGAACGTGTGGCGCGACTACGACTCCGACCCGGTCCGACCGGTGGTCATGCTGGAAGCGGGCTACGAGGGCCCGCATCCGGGCGATCCCGACCCAGACGTACTGGATGCGCGAACATCCCGCTTGCAGAGCTACGAAATGATGTTGGCCGGCGGTCTGGGTTTCACCTACGGCGCGAACAGCACCTACTTCACCGACAACGACAGCCCGGTCGCCGCGCGGACCTGGCAGGAGTCGCTGACTATTCCCGGTGCGCAGCAGCAGGGTCTTGCGGCGCGCCTGCTGCGCGACCACGCATGGTGGCGGCTGGCGCCGGATCGCGATGACGCGGTCGTCGTAGCGGGGCAGGGCACCGTAGGTGAGCAGGACTACGTGGTGACCGCCCTGGCCGACGACGGCAGCCTGGCGATCAGCTACCTACCGACGGCCCGACCGATCGTGGTCGACCTGGACCGGCTCCGCGGCCCGGTCACCGCCCGCTGGTACGACCCGACCAGCGGCCGCTACCTGCCGGCCCTGGACGGCGACACCCCGGCCACCGGCCGGCGCGAACTCACCCCGCCGGCCGCCAACGAGGCCGGCGACGACGACTGGATCCTGGTCCTGGAAGCCTGAACGGAGCACCGATGACCGACAACGCACGAGACGGCGCGGCCATGAGCGAGCGGGTGGTCGTGGTGACCGGGGCGACCGGCCCGGCCGGTACGGCGGCGACCGCGGCCCTGCGCGCGGTCGGCGCGACCGTCGTGGCGGTCGGTCACTCCGCGGAACGCCTATCGGTGCTGGCCGACCGCCACCACGGCCTGCTGACCGAGCGGATCGACCTGGCCGACTTCCATGCGGTCGGCACGCTGGCGGCCCGGATCCGGGACCGGCTTGGGCGGGTGGACGGGCTGATCCACCTGGTCGGCGGTTACCGGGGCGGCGACACGTTCACGTCGAACACCGAGGCGGACTGGCGGTTCCTGTCCACCGCCCTGATCGACACCCTGCGGCACACCACCCTGGCCTTCCACGACGACCTGATCGCCGCGCCGGCCGGACGGGTCGCCGTCGTGAGCGCGCAGGCGGCCGCCCGGCCAACCGCCGGTTCGGCCGGCTACGCGGCAGCGAAGGCCGCCGCCGAGGCCTGGATGCTGGCCCTGGCGGACTCCTTCCGCCGGTCCGCCCCGTCCCCCGGTGGTGGGGCCGCCGCGGTGACCTTCGTCGTCAAGGCGCTCGTCGACGACCGGATGCGGGTGGCGTCCCCGGACCGGAAGTTCCCCGGGTTCACCGACGTCGGCGACCTGGCCCACCGGATCGTCGAACTCTGGGCGGTCGACGCGGCCGACCTCAACGGCGTCCGGATCGCCCTGGACGGCGCCCATGGCTGATCGCCCGGCCACCATCGGGGCGCCGACCGACGACGACGATCGTCACCGGGCGCCCGGGGTGGTCTTCGTCGTGGACGAGCTGGCGAACAACGGCGCCGTGCACATCACCGTCGATCTGGCCCGCCGGTGGGCACCCGGCGGCACCCTGCTGGCCGTCCTGCGCCGGCTGCCCGATCCCGGTGCCGAACTCGCCATCCCACCGGGCTGCGACGTGCGGTTCCTGACGGCACCCGGTCGCCGGCTGCGGTCCGGACTGGCGCGCGCGGTGCCGGATCTGCTCCGGACGAGCCGCCGACGGGCCGCTGTGCTCGCCGCGTCGGAGATCGGAACCGGCCTGCTGCTGGGCTTTCTGGCCGCCCGGGCGACCCGGCGGCCGTTCGTCGTCGCGGTCCACGCTGACCTCGACGACGCGCTGACCGAGTGGATACCGGCTCGCCTGCACCGGCTCACCCGGTGGGTGCACCGGCACGCCGACGGGGCCATCTGCGTCGCCCCCGCTCTCGCGGATCCGCTGCGCCGCAACGGGCTCGACGACAGCCGGATCGCGGTGGTGCGCAACGGCATCGACCTGGACGCGGTCCGTCGGGCCGCCGCCGGACCGGAATCCCTGGTGGACAAGGACGTTCCGGCGATCGTGGCGACCGGCCGGCTGGCGCCGCAGAAGGCCTACGACAACCTCATCCGGGCGCACGCCCTGGTCGTCGGCGACCGCCCGCACCGGGTCCTGCTGCTGAACGACGGACCGGAGCGGGAAACGTTGCAGGCGTTGGCCCG
>DATDBV010000665.1:0-3147 GCA_036524715.1 Nakamurella sp.
CCTCGGCGGTCTGGACATCCTGGTGAACAATGCGGGTGTCGAGATCACCAGCCTGATCACCGACGTCGAGGTCGCCGACATCCAGAAGATGCTCGACGTCAACATTCTCGGCACCACCCTGGGACTCAAGCACGGGCTGCGGGCGATGCGCCCGGGCGGCGCCGCCGGCCAGGGTGGCGCCATCATCAACGTCGCGTCGGTGGCCGCGACGATCGCGTTCCCCGGCATCTCGGTGTACTCGGCCACCAAGTCGGCGGTCGACCGGCTCACCCGAGTGGCCGCCATGGAGTCCGGCAAGCTCGGCTACGGGGTACGGGTCAACTGCGTCTATCCCGGGCTCGTGCCCACCGCGATTGGCGTCGGGCTGGCCAACGACATGGCGGCCATCGGCGTCTACGAGTCCGCCGAGGCGGCCGTCGGGGCCGTCATCGAGCTGACTCCGGCCGGACGACTCGGCCAGGTCGACGACATGGCAGACGCGGTCGTGTTCCTCGCCTCCGACGCGGCCAGATTCATCACCGGTGTTGGCTTGCCGGTCGACGGCGGCATGGGCATGTGAGGGGAGAATTCAATGTCTGACAAGCGAGTCGTCGTCTACGGCGCCTCCGGCTACACCGGCCGGCTGATCTGCGAGTACCTGCGCGAGTACCACGTCCCGTTCATCGCGGCCGGTCGCGACGAGGATCGACTCAAGGAGTCGATGACCTCCCACGTCGCCGGCATCGAGACCGCGGACTACGAGATCCGCGCGGTGGACCACACTGTCGACGCGTTGTCCGAGTTGTTCACCGGCGCGGCGGTCGTGCTGAACACGGTGGGGCCGTTCAGCAAGTGGGGTCCGCCCGTCGTCGAGGCCGCCCTGGCCGCCGGCGCGCACTACACCGACACCACCGGCGAGCAGGACTGGCTGCTCACCTGCGACGAGCGCTTCGGCGCCGACTTCGCCGACCGCGGCCTGCTGCTGGCCCCTGGCATCGCGCAGATGTACACGACCGGCGAGATCGCCGCCCAGATCTGCCTGGAGCAGCCCGGCCTGGACACCCTGGACATCGCCGTCTTCTGGGGCGGCAGCCCGACGATCGCATCGACCCAGACCATCTTGGTGAACGCCGCCACCTCGGCGGCGCACTACCTGGAGCAGAACACCTTCGTGCCGTTCGACCCGAACCAGGGGCTGCTGCCGCTGGTGATCCCCGGTCAGCACGAGCTCGCCCTGTCCCTGCCGTGGGGCGGGACCAGCCATCCGGTGTGGTTCAAGCGGGATCCTCGGGTGGCCAACGTGAAGGCGCAGGGCGGTGTCTTCAACGCGGCGCTGATGAACGGAGTGCCGCAGATCGTCGCCGCGGCCATCGAGGCCACCAAGGGCATGGACGCCGACGACCGCGACGCCGCCCTGTTCGCGACGGCGGCGCAGGTGATGAACACGATGCCGCCGCGGGAGCACACCCGGATCAACAAGTCGCTCGACTCGGTGCACGCTTCGGGCCCGCTCGGGCGCGCGCACTGCGTCATCCACGGCAACAGCAACTACAAGCAGACCGGCCTGCTCCGGGCGTTCGCCGCGTACTCGCTGCTGCAGCAGCCGCCGCGGCGGACCGGGTTCGCCTCCGGCTGTCAGGCCTTCGGTCATCGCGAATTGCTCGGTGTGCTGCGCTCGTTCGGCTTCGTCATGGAGCCGGTCCTGACCGTCGCCCGGTGACCACGATGCGGTTGGTCGACTACCTGGACAAGGGTGCCTCGTTGGGTCCGGACCGCCCGTGCCTGACCACGGACGGGGTCAGCCTGACCTATCGCGACGTGCAGGACCTGTCCCACCGGATCGCCGCCGCGCTGGTCGCGGTCGGCGTCGGACCCGGCGACAAGGTCGCGATCCTGTCGGCCAACGACCCGGTCGCGTTCAGCTGCGTGTTCGGGATCAGCCGGGCCGGCGCGGTCTGGTGCCCGATCAACCCGCGCAACGAGGCGACCGAGAACCGGGAGTTGCTGGACCTTTTCGATTGTTCGGTGCTGGTGTACCAGGCGTCGTTCGGGCCGCTGGTGGAGAAGATCCGCGGCGACCTGCCGGGGATCCACACCTGGGTCTGCCTCGACCCGGACGGGCGCGCTGACGGGGGCGTGCTCGCCTGGGACGAATTCCTGGCCGGCGGGGAGATCGGGATCGCGCACGATCTCCCCGCCGAAGCGGACCTGGCCATGATCGTCGGCACCGGCGGGACCACCGGCCGGCCCAAGGGCGTGATGTTGACCGGCCGGAACCTGGAGACGATGACGGCCATCACGCTGATGAGCTACCCGTTCCCGGGTCGGCCCATCTACCTGGCCCTCGCGCCGCTCACCCACGCAGCGGGGGTGCTGTGCTTCCCGATCATGTGCCACGGCGGCGAGATCGTGATCATGCGCAAGCCCGACGTGGCCGGGTTCGTCGGGCACATCGAGCGGCACGGCGTCACCCACACGTTCTTGCCGCCGACGCTGATCTACATGGTGCTGGCCGAGCCGGCCCTGGACTCCACGAACCTGACTTCCCTGCAATGCTTCTGGTATGGAGCCGCACCCATGTCGGCGGCCCGGCTGCAGGAGGCAATGACCCGGATCGGTCCGGTCATGGCGCAGCTGTTCGGGCAGACCGAGGCCCCGATGATGATCTCCACGATGGCGCCGGCCGATCACTTCGACGCCGACGGAAGCGTTGCCACGCAAAGACTGTCCTCGGCCGGCCGGCCCGCGCCGCTGGTCATCGTGGGCATCATGGACGCCGACGGGACCATGCTCGCGCCGGGGGAGCGGGGTGAGATCGTCGTGCGCGGGTCGCTCGTCACGCCCGGCTACTACCGCAACCCGCAGGCGACGGCGGAGGCGTCCCGGTTCGGCTGGCACCACACCGGCGACATCGGTTACCTGGACGAGGACGGGTTCCTGTTCATCGTCGATCGGGCCAAGGACATGGTGATCACCGGCGGCTTCAACGTGTACTCCACCGAGGTGGAGCAGGCCGTCATGCAGTACCCCGGGGTCCGCGACTGCGCTGTCGTCGGCCTGCCGGACGACAAGTGGGGGGAGCGGGTGGTCGCCGTGCTGCAGACCGCACCCGGTTCGGACGTCGAGCCCGACGCGGTGATCGCGTTCGTCAAGGCCCGCATCGGCGGG
>DATDBV010000666.1:0-9422 GCA_036524715.1 Nakamurella sp.
CTGGGTTGGCGCAAGGCGCTGCCGGATGAGGTGATCGCCGACCTGACCGAGCGGTACGCCCGCGGGTACCTCGACCAGGTCGAGTATTTCCTGAGCACTCCGGACGACACCCAATGGGCGCTCACCCTGGACACCGCCACGGGTGCCGTGCTCGATGCCCTGCACGCGGCCAAGCTGCAGACCCGGGTCGGGCTGCTCGATTCGGTCACGGTCGTCGACGGCTACCGACGGACTTTCGCCCACCGGGCCGGGGTGCGCCGGCTGGACGACGACGAACGCGACCTGGTCCTTGATGCGTTCACCGGCTACCTGGCCACCATTCCTGCCGGCCGTCACCGGGCAGGCGTGACATTCGACGTGCTCGACGTCGTCGGCAAGTCCGGATTCGGGATCGGCAGTGCCGGACTGCCCGCCTACACCGTGCTGATCGAGGGCTTCACCCAGGCGCTGGACAACGATGTCGTGCTGACCCTGAAACAGGGCAATGTCGCGGCGCCCAGCCGAGTCGTCGACGACCCGGACCTGCACACTCGATTCGAACACCACGGGCACCGGACGGCGCTTTCACAGCGCGCCTTGCAGGCGCACGCCGACCGCTTCCTGGGGTGGACCACGATGCCCGTGAACGGACGCCCGACCGGGTTCGTGATCAGCGAGTACTCCCCGTACGAAACCGACCTCGCCTGGGACGAGATCACCGAGCCGGACCAGATCGGACCACTGGTCGAACAGTTGGGACGGGCGACCGCGAAGATCCACTGTGTGTCCGACGACGAGGCCGAGGACGGCATCGTCGACTTCTCCGTGGAGGAGGTGATCGCCGGGGCGGTCGACGGCCGGGTGGAGGACTTCGTGGCGGAGCTGGTCCAGTTCGCCCACGCGTACGCCCGCCGCGCTCAGGATGATCATCGGTTGTTCGTCGAGGCGTTCCGCGCAGGCGGATTCGCGCTGGTCAATCCCACCACATCCTGACCTGGGCGCCGGCCCGTTCGGGTCACGACCGGCAACCCGGGGCGGCCCGCATGCCGCGGCGTCGACACCACGTCCCACTGGACGAGGACACCTGCAGTTCCTCTAACTAACCAAGTCGCTTCAGCGCAGCTGGGCCGCGGTCCGGACGGTCATGTGCGCTATTCCTCGTTGCACAGTTCTATGACATCGCGCACTGGCCGACAGCGATCCATCTCTTCAGGAGCGAGCCGGCACACCGCCGGACCACAGATCCGTCCCGCTGGGCGGACCTCGTCTCGAGGAGGACCTGTCGCATGACCGCATCCGCTTCCCTTCGCCGCACCGGCTGTTCGGTCGGCATCGTCGCCGCCTGCGCGGTGACACTGTTCACCGGTGTCGCCGGCGCCGCGCTGGCGGCCGCCGCCCCACCGCCGGCAAACGCCCGAGTCGAGATCGTCACGTCGCCGAGCGTGCAGGTCGCCTACACGGGGCTCGCCGGCGCCAACCTGGTCTCCTTGGATAACCTGGCCGACGGCAGGTTCCGATTCACCGACGTCGCGCCGATCGAGGTGGGTCCCGGTTGCCTGGTGGCGAAGGCCAGCCCAGGGCAGTTCGCAGCGATCTGCGACGCACCGACCCTGTCTCCGGGTGTCCTCAAGGCCGTCAAAGTCAACCTCGGCGCCGGCGACGACTCGTTCCAGACCGCCAGCCCCGCCGGCGTCCGGGTCGACGGAGGCCCCGGCAACGACGTGATCACCGGGGGACCGGTCGGCGATCAGCTGCGCGACTCCCAGGGCGAGGACACCTTGCGCGGCGGGCCCGGCGCCGACACGCTCGACACTGACGGAGCTTCCGACACGCTGACCGACACGCTGGAGGGCGACGAGGGCGACGACGACCTGCACGGCAACATCGGCAACGACGTCCTGTCGGGCGGTCCCGGACAGGACGTGATGCGGGGGGACCTCGGCGGAGACACCTTCGACGGCGGCGCCGATTTCGACACCGTCACCTACATGGACAACGGTCACGGCTCGCAGCGGCTGGTGATCACCATCGACGGCGTCAACGACGACGGCCTGCGCCCGCCGTTCACATCGCAGTCCGAGGAGAATGACAACGTCACCGCCTCCGTCGAGAAGGTCGTCGGGAACGCCGGCGACGACACGATCACCGGCAACGACGACCCCAACACCCTCGACGGCAACAGCGGCAGGGACACGCTGATCGGTCTCAAGGGCGCCGACCACCTCCTCGGTCGCGCCGGCGATGACACCCTGGCGAGCAACCGGCTGTTCGGGGTGCCAGTGCAGGACGGCGCCATCGACACCCTGTCCGGCGACACCGGCTTCGACACCTGCCGGGTGCCGTTCGTCAATGTCGAGGCGGACGTGACGAACTCCTGCGAAGCGATCAACCAGGACTGAGCTGACCACGCGACGACCCACCCACCGACGCGACCCGCGCCGGTGGGTGGATCTCGCCGCCCGCGCCTCTTCGATGTCAGCGCCCTGGTGATCCTTCAGTCGCGGACGGTCACCGGCGACAGACCCTCGGCCGCCGGAGCGCGAATCCTGCACCCAACGCAAATCCGCAACGGTTCACCTCGCATAAGGCTCGGCTATCGAAGGTCAGGACACGGCCGGTGCCGGCGACCCACCGGCCGACGTCCCGGGGCCCCGGGCCAGGTGGTGCCGGGCAGGAGTAGATCGCCCTCCTGGTCGCGCGAGGATCGTGAGCAGTGCCCGAGGCCGTCTCGCGCCCGCCTGGCACAATCATCGGCTTCCCTCTGCGTGGCTCGGTCGCCGCGCGGCCACTCGGGTCTAGATTCGACTCCGAAATCGATCCGGGCACAGGACGCCCACGAATCGGACAAAGGGGATCGGCGTCGCCACCACCGAGCCGGGCGATCCAGCCGAAACGGGCGGACGTACACCGGCGATCGTATGAGGAGCGAACGTTGGACCCGCGCAGTTGCCACCCGGTCAAGCGAGTGGTCTTGAGTCGGCGCCCGGGCGCCCTGGCCGGATGGTTCGCCGGGTGACCGATCGCCATGCCGAGCACGACGGGCGCGGCGTCGACGGCGCGACTCGACGGCAGGACCCGGTGTCGGGTGTCGGGACCGTGGCGGTCCTGCTGCGGGCCGCGCACATCGGCCCGACGCTCGCGGTCACCGCCCTGGCGGCCGCCCTGTCCGTGGCGGCGGGGACGTCGGCCGGCCGCATCATCCTGATCGCCGCCGCCGTCCTGGCCGGTCAGCTGACGATCGGCTGGTCCAACGACCTGATCGACCGGTCCCGGGACCGCTCGGTCGGGCGGGCGGACAAGCCGCTGGCCACCGGCGAACTGGCGGTGCGGACGGTGACCATCGCGTGTGCCTTCGCGGTTCTGGCCGTCGTCGTCCTGTCCCTGCTCTGCGGCATCGTGGCGGGCGTGATCCACCTCGGCTGCGTCGCGGCGGGTTGGGCCTACAACCTCGGACTCAAGCGGACCGTGTGGTCGTGGGCGCCGTACGCGCTGGCTTTCGGCGGGCTGACCGTGTTCGTATCCCTGGCGGCCGGCGCCGGGCTGCCGGAGCCCTGGGTCCCCACGGTGGCGGCAATGCTGGGCGTCGGAGCCCACCTGGTGAACGCGCTGCCCGATCTGGCCGACGACGAGGCGACCGGTGTGCGCGGTCTGCCGCACCGCCTGGGCGCCGGGCGGACCCGGGTGCTGGCGGTGATCGTCCTGACGGCCGCGTCGTGCGTCGTTGCCGTCGCCAGCCGCGAGGTGTCCCTGGTTCTCCGGGTCGGCGCCCTGCTCGTGGTGGCGGCCCTGGCTGCGGTGGCCCTGCTCACCAGGGGACGTGTGCCGTTCCGGGCGGCGATCGCGATCGCGATCGTGGACGCCGTGCTGCTGGTGGCCGCGCGTTGACCGGGCAGGAACGCTCGCGCGACCTTTGGGATATCGCCGTGGTCGGCGCGGGACCGGCCGGAGCGTCCGCGGCGCTGGCGGCTCTCGCCGAGCACCCCGGCGCGCGCGTGCTGCTGCTCGACCGGGCGGACTTCCCTCGCGACAAGGTGTGTGGTGACGGCATCGCCCCGCACGTGCTCGACGTGCTGTCCGGCTTGGGCGCCGGCGACGTGGTGGCCGGCTGGACGCCGCTGCCGTTGATGGATCTGTCCCGGGGGAACCACCGGGTCGAGGGCCGGATGACCCGTCCGGTGTGGGTCATCCCCCGGGAGGTCTTCGACGCCCGCCTCGTCGGGCATGCGGTTGCCGCCGGGGCGACGCTGGTCCGGCACCAGGTCCGCAACGTCCGTCGCGAGGCCGGGGTCGTGATCCTCGATGACGCCTTCGCGGCGCGTGTCGTCGTCGCCGCCGACGGGGCGTACTCGGTCGCCCGCCCGGCGAGGGCCCGGCGACGGGCCCGGCCGCGCGCGATCGCGATCCGCGGCTACGCGCCCACCATTCCCGAGCGAAGCGGCCGACTGATCATCCGCTACGGCGACCGCCCTCAACTGTCATACGCCTGGGCCTTCGACCGCGGGGACGGACTGTCCAACGTGGGGTACGGCGAACTCGCCGGCCGCGACACCCGGGTGTCCCGCACCCTGCTGCTCGACCAGCTCGACCGGCTGGTGCCCGGGACCGTGCCGAACGGCTCGGCATGGCGCGCCCACCATCTGCCGCTGTGGGGCTGCGGATGGGGAGGCGAGCAACCGGACGGGCCGGTGCTGCTGGCCGGCGACGCGGCCGGGCTGATCAACCCGATGACCGGTGAGGGCATCTACTACGCCGTCGCCACCGGGGCACTGGCCGGCCGGGCGGCGGCCGGGGCCCTCGCGGTCGGTGCCCCGGACGACGCCGGCCGACGGCACCGGGCGGCCGTCCGTCGGCTGCTCGGCGCCCACCTCCGGCATACCTGCGTCGCCTCCCGGCTGGCCCGGCGGGACCGTGTGCTGGCCGCCGGCATCAGCGCCGCCGCCGCAGACCGGGGTGCCTTCGACGACCTGGTCGAGCTCGGTCTTGGCGACGGCCGGATCACCCCCCGCCTGGTCGGCGGCCTGAGTCGTCGCCTGCTCGGCCGGGCGGCGGAATGAGCATGCGCATCCTGTCGGTCCGCGGGGTCCTCCCACCGCATCGCCACACCCAGGCCGAGATCACCGACGCCTTCGCCGCGGCGATCGCCCGCCCGGGATTGGACGAACGCGTGCTGCGCAGCCTGCACGGCAACTGCGGGGTCGACCAGCGCCACCTGGTGATGCCCATCGGCGAGTACGGCCGGTTGGAGACCTTCGACCAGGCCAACGATCTGTTTCTAGAGCACGCCGTGGCAATGGGCGCCCGAGCCGTCGAGGACGCCCTCAAGGCCGCCGACCTCACGCCGAGCGATGTGGACCTGGTGATCTCCACGACGGTCACCGGGCTGGCCGTGCCGTCGCTGGATGCCCGGATCGCCGCGGTCGTCGGGTTCCGTCCGGACGTGCGTCGGGTGCCCCTGTTCGGACTGGGCTGTGTGGCCGGCGCCGCCGGCGTCGCCCGGTTGCACGACTATCTGGGCGGCCATCCCGAGCACGTCGCCGTCCTGGTCGCCGTGGAACTCTGCTCCCTCACCGTGCAGCGTGACGACGTCTCGCTGCCCAATCTGGTGGCCAGCGGGCTGTTCGGCGACGGAGCGGCCGCGGTCGTCGGGGTCGGGGCCCGATCCGACGCGACGGACGCCGAGCGCGCGGTCGAGGTCATCGACAGCCGCAGCCGTTTGTACCCCGACTCCGAGCGCACCATGGGCTTCGACGTCGGAGCCACCGGGTTGCGCATCGTGCTCGACGCCCACGTGCCCGGGATCGTCCGCCATTACATCGGCGACGACGTCGACGGCTTCCTCGCCGACAACGCGCTGACCCGCGACGACATCCGGTTCTGGGTATGCCATCCCGGCGGGCCCAAGGTGATCGACGCCGTCCGCGACTCGCTCGGCATCTCCGACCACGAGGTGGCGTTGACGCGGGCGTCCCTGTCCCGGATCGGGAACCTCTCCTCGGCGTCGGTCCTGCATGTACTCGCCGACACGCTGCGCGAGCGGCCGCCGGCGGCCGGGGCCCACGGGGTGTTGATGGCGATGGGACCCGGGTTCTGTTCCGAGCTGGTGCTGCTGCGGGCACCGTGGGAGGCGGCGGCATGACGACCTTGACCGCGTTCGTGGTGCTGGTGGCCCTGGTCGGGCTGGAGCGCCTGGCCGAACTCGTCGTCTCCAAACGAAACGCCGCCTGGAGCTTCGCCCACGGCGGCCGGGAGACCGGCCGTGGTCACTACCCGGTCATGGTCATCCTGCACACCGGCTTCCTGGTGGCGATGCTGGTGGAGGCCGTCGTCCGGCGGCCGGAGGTGCTGGCCGGGTTGGCGTGGTCGATGCTCGCCCTGGTGATCGCCGCCCAGGGACTGCGCTGGTGGTGCATCGGCACGCTCGGGCGCCGCTGGAACACCCGGGTGATCGTCGTCCCCGGTCTGCCGCCGGTCCGCTCCGGCCCCTACCGGCTGTTGTCCCACCCCAACTACGTCGCCGTGGTGGTCGAGGGGTTCGCGCTGCCCCTGGTGCACGCGTGCTGGATCACCGCCGCGGTATTCACGGTGGCGAACGGGTTCCTGCTCGCCGTGCGGCTCCGGGTCGAGAACGCCGCGCTGGCAACGTTGCCCGGTACGGATCGCGAGCCGTTCGTCGGATCGGCGGCCGATGCGTGACCTGGTGGTGGCCGGTGGCGGTCCGGTTGGGCTCGCCACGGCGTTGTACGCCGCACGCGCCGGGCTCGACGTCGTCGTGCGCGAACCCCGGGTCGGCCCGATCGACAAGGCCTGCGGCGAGGGGCTGATGCCGGGGGCGGTGGCCGGTCTGGCCGACCTCGGGGTGGCGCCGGCCGGGCACCCGATCCTGGGCATCCGCTACCTGGACGGCACCAGCCGCGCCGAGGCACCTTTCCGCCGCGGCAACGGCCTCGGGGTGCGCCGGACCACGCTGCACGCGGCGATGCTCGACGCCGTCGCGACGGCCGGAATCACCGTCGCCGGTCCGGCGGTGCGCCAGGTCCGGGACCGGGGTGACCACCTGCTGGTGGACGGCGAGCCGGTGCGGTACCTGGTGGCGGCCGACGGGCTACACTCCCGGATCCGTTCGCTGGTCGGGCTCGACGGTCCGGCACCCGGCGACCGGCAGCGACGCTACGGGCTGCGCCGGCACGCGCCTCTCCCGCCGTGGACGGAGTTCGTCGAGGTGCACTGGTCGGCGGTCGGCGAGGCGTACGTGACCCCGGTGTCCGACGATCAGGTGGGCATCGCGGTGCTGACCTCGCGGCGCTGCGGTTTCGACGAGCTGATCGGGCAGTTCCCGGCCATCGCCGCGCGGCTCGCCGGTTGCGAACCGACCCGTGTCCGCGGGGCCGGGCCGTTGCGTCAGCGGGTCAGGGGCCGGGTGAGTGGCCACGTGCTGCTGGTCGGCGACGCCGCCGGCTACATCGACGCGCTCACCGGGGAGGGAATCGCGCTCGGCCTGGCCCAGGCGCGGGCCGCCGTGGCCGCGATCACCGCCGGCGATCCGCAACGCTACGAAACCGAGGCGCAGCGGATCGGCCGGCCGCACACGGCGCTCACCATGGGCCTGCTGACGGCGACCCGGTTGCCGGCCGTGCGCCGCCGGCTGGTGCCGGTCGCCCATCGGCTGCCCCGGGTGTTCGGCGCCGTCGTGGATCGGCTCGCCCGACCGGCATGAGCTGTCATCCCGCCGGCGACTCAGGCGATTGGTAGGTCGGCCACCCTGCTCGCGGCGAACGCGATGGTGCCCAGGGACAGCACTATCAGCATGGCGCGTGCCGGCTGATATCGGAACGATGATGTGACGCCGGCGAAGAACAGTGCGACTGCCAGCACGATGGTGTTCAGCACGTAGGACTGGGCGATGCCACCGGCCTGGTCCGCCTGAGCCGCCGCGGCATCGGCCTCGGCCTGCGATGCCCGGTACCCGGCCGCCCCGGCGTCCACGTACTGCTGGTTCTGCAGCAGTTGGGTGGGTGTGCCGCCGGACCGGGCCGTGGACTCCCACTGATCGAGCAGCGGCAGGAATTCCGGCCGGATCATGCTGGTCCGGTAGAACTGGGCGAGTCCGGTGTTACCCGCCTGCACCGCCTGGGCGTAGAACGCGATCATGGAGGAGTCGTACGTGAAGGTCTGGATGGCCTGCGCGAACTGGCGGTTCCCCTCCAACCGGTGCTCGGCCTCCTGGCGGTTGTAGTCGTTCTGAACTCCGGACCACTGCGATGCCTGATAGCCGCACCAGGCGGTGCCGAGCGTGGTGACGGCCAGCAACAGCACCGCCATGATCTCCAGTAGCCGGTCGAAGAACGTCTTCTGCTCGTTCACGCCGCCACCACACCCGGGGCCGCCTCGCAGGCTCGGCTACCCCGGCGGGGTGCCGGCGCCTGTGCCGATGGTTCGCTCGCAAGCTCGCTCATGCCGGCGTCTCCGGCTCGCCCTGTTCGACCGGAGCCTCCTCGACGACGGGCGCGGCGACCGGGGCCGGCCCCGGTCCCGCCCGCAGGGCGACGTTCAGTGCCTCGGAACGAGCAACGAGCTCACGCCACAGGTCGGTCTCCCGATACCGCCAGGCGTCGTCGCTCGGCGCGCTCATCTGCTTCTGCAGGTCGGCGTCGTTCAGCGCGCGCAGGGTCCTGGTCTCCGCCTCCGCCCGCTCACGCTCCAGCTCATAGCGGGCCCGCACGGTGGCCTGGATGACCTCGCCGGTCTTGCCCAGGTCGACGGCACCGAGCACGAATCCGGTCATCTGGATGGCGTGGGCAGTCAACGCCGCGCGGACCGCATCGGCCAGCCGTCTCTCGCACGCCAGCCGCTGGTCTCCGAAGAACTGCTCGATGCCGTGGTCGACGTCCGCGAGCGCGCCCAGCACAGCGCGGGCGGTCTGGTCCCGGACGACGCTGAACACCCCGTTCGGACCGTAGTGCTCGTGCACCTCGCGAAGGTTCTCCTGGATCAACTGGAAGCGGACCGTCACGATGACCGTCGCCTCGGTCCGGTCGCCCAGGGTGGCCCGCAGCGGCGGGCCCGACATCTCCAGTCGGTCGAACGCGCCACGGCTCACCCGGCGGTCCCCGAGCTGCCGGCTGAACCCGACGTTCTCGTCGTCGCCCTGGCCGTCGGCTCGGTAGGCGAGCTCCACCGACGGGTACTCCTCGATCATCACCCGCCGAAATGCGAAGACGAAGTGCCCGCCGGGGAGCAACGACCGGTCGGTCGCCTTACCCCTGGACATCACCAGACCCAGGCTGCCGGACGGCACTCGCATGAAGGACGCCGCCAGGATGATCCAGACCAGCAGGCCGATCGCTGGAAGGATCAAGATCAGCAGAATGATCCAGGCCAATGTGCTCATCGGTCACTCCTACCCGCAGCCTCCGGACGGCCGTTGGTGAGGAACCTACCGACCC
>DATDBV010000667.1:0-2770 GCA_036524715.1 Nakamurella sp.
GGGGTGAGCACGGTGTTCGGGGCCGTGCGCAGGGGACTGTCCGGACCGAGCGGCTCGTTGACGAACACGTCGACGCCGGCCCCGGCCACCCGGCCGTCGGCCAGCGCGTCGGCCAGCGCCTGTTCGTCGATCAGCCCGCCCCGGGCCGCGTTGACGATGATCACGCCCGGTTTGACGGTGGCCAGCTCGGCCGCCCCGATCAGACCCAGGGTCTCGGGGGTGCGTGGCAGGTGGATGGAGATAATGTCGGCGGTGGCCAGCAGGGTGGGCAGGTCAACCAGCCGCACTCCGAGGGCGGCGGCCCGGGCCGGCTGCAGGTAGGGGTCGTAGGCGATGACGGTGGTGCCGAACGCGGCGATGCGGGCGGCGAACAGCTGGCCGATCCGGCCCAGGCCCACCACCCCGACGGTCTTGTCGGCGATCTCCACCCCGGTGAACCTGCTGCGCTTCCATTCCCCGGCCCGCAGCGAGGCGTCGGCGGCGGGCACCTGACGGGCCACCGACAGGAGCAGCGCGACGGCGTGCTCGGCGGCGGTGATGATGTTGGACTGCGGGGCGTTAACCACCAGCACGCCCTTGGCGGTGGCCGCCGGGACGTCGACGTTGTCCAGCCCGATCCCGGCCCGTGCCACCACCTTCAGCTGCGGCGCGGCGGCCAGGGCCTGCGCGTCCATCGTGGTGGCGGACCGGATGAGCACTGCGTCGGCATCGGACAAGGCCGGCAACAGGGCCGCCCGGTCGGCGCCGTCCACATGCCGGATCTCGACATCGGAACCGAGAGCGTCCAGCGCGGACTGGGCCAGTTGTTCGGCGATCAGCACGACGGGTTTGGGCACGGCTTGTCATCTCCACAGTCGGGTTGGGGCCGTCGGCGCCGGGTGTCCACCGTCATTCGGGTGGAAACCGCACCTCGGCCCTGGACGCGCGCCGGCCGGCGGCCGTCGTCCGGGCAGACCATGCTAACCGCCCGGCGACCGCACCCTTGCCGCCTGGGGTGCGGCACGGGCGAGTGATTCACACCGATGGCGGTATCAACACTGTCACGAGGTGTTCCTGAGGATCACCCGCAGCGATATCGTCCTTGCGTGCCTCGTGGCCGACAACGTGTCGGCCGGCGCTCCGACAGAACGGACCCCCCCATGAGCACACCCGGTTACCCCGGAAACGACCCGTACGGCACCCCGGGCCAGCCGGATCCGGCCGGCGGCAACCCGTATCAGCAGCCCGGATACCCGCCGGCCGGGCAGTACCCGAGCCAGCCCTACGGCGCGCCGGGATACCCGCCGGCCGGTGCGTATGGCGCGGCGCCGGCCGTGGCCCGTCCTGGCATGGTGACGGCGGCGGCGGTGCTCGCCTTCGTCGTGGGCGGCCTTGCGATCCTCGCCGGGCTGGTGGCCCTTTTCGCCGGAAGCGCACTGACCAGCTACGTCGGCGGCCTGGGCGGGCTCGTCATCGTGGTCTCGATCCTGATCCTGGCCGTCGGCGCCCTGTACATCTGGTCCGGGGTCATGGCGCTGCAGGGCAAGAACGCCAAGATCCTGACCATTGTCGCGATCGTGGCCTGCGCGCTGCAGTTGTTGAGCATGATCAGCGACTTCAGCACCAGCTCGCTGGTCGGACTGGCCATCTCGGTCGCCATCATTGCCCTGTTGCTGCAGCCGGTCAGCAAGGCATGGTTCAAGAGCAAGGGCGCCCCGACCTTCTGAGTCGGGCACGACGAATCGAGGCGCGGCGATGAGCTCTGGTCCCGGAAACCCCGGCTACTCCGGCTACCCGAACGACCCGAACGGGCAACAGGCCGGCTACCAGCAGGGCGGATACCAGCAACCCGGATACCAGCAACCCGGATACCAGCAGGGTGGGTACCCGTCGGGCGGATTCCAGCAACCCGGCTACCCCTCGGGCGGCTTTCAGCAGCCGTACACCGGACAGCAGCAGCCGGGGTACGGCCAACCGCCCGGATACGGCCAGCAATATCCCCCGACGCAGTACGCCGCCGGCTATCCCGGCTACGGGCAGCCGGCCAAGTCCGCGCGACCGGGGATGGTCACCGCGGCCGCCGTGCTGGCCTTCGTCTGGGGCGGGCTGGGGATCCTGTTCTCGATCTTCGGCCTGCTGGCCGGCAGCATCCTGAGCACCGCCAGCAGCGCGGTCTGCAACCCCACCAACACCTTCTACGACGCCGACACCGCCGAGGCCTGCGATGCGGTCAGCGGCGTCGGCGGGTTCCTCATTGCGATCACCATTGCGACGATCGTCATCGCCGCGCTGATGATCGCCGGCGGAGTCACCGCCCTCAGCGGCAAGAACGGGCAGGTCCTGGTCGTCGCCTGCGCGGTCTACGCGATCCTGGCGATCGCCTCGGTCATCATCTCCGGGTTCGGTTTCGCCTACCTGCTGGGCTTCGTCATCCCGGTGCTGATCCTCGTGTTCCTACTGAGCGGTCAGTCGCGGGCCTGGTTCCGCTCGGTCGGCGGCAAGACCTTCTGATCCTGCACGAAAGGGGCGGCGCGACCGGGGTTCCGGTGGCGCCGCCCCTTTTCCGTCATTTCCCTACGTGCGGTAGAAGGTCGGTGCGTGCGCGCACATCGAGAACGACGATCATCTCTGTGTCCTCATCGATGCGGTAACGGACTCGATAGCTGCTGCGACGCGCGACCCAGTGCCCGGCAAAGGGCGCGCGCAATGGCTTGCCGAGTCGTTGCGGGTTGTCGCGAAGCGGGCCGCTGATGAGTTCCCATGCTGCGGCGGCCACCTTCAGGGGCAGTTC
>DATDBV010000668.1:0-2255 GCA_036524715.1 Nakamurella sp.
ACCGCCGGGCGGACAGCACCTGCGCCATCCACAGCAGCAGGGCCAGCTTGGCGATCTCGCTGGGCTGGAACTGGAACCCGCCGATCCGGATCCAGCTGCGGGCCCCGTTGACCAGCGCGCCGATGCTCGGCACCAGCACCGCGACGAGCAGGACCAGTGACACGATCACCGAGATCAGCGAGACCGACTTGAGGACCTTGACCGGCACGTACTGCGCGCCGAAGAAGCCGATCAGGCCGATCGTCGCGTAGGTGGCCTGGTTGATGAACGTCGAGAACGACGAGCCACCCGTCCGGTACGAGGTGACCGCGGACGAGGACAGCACCATCAGCAGACCGATGCCGAGCATCAGCGCGAAGATCGCCAGGATCAGGTGCAGGGAGGTCATCGGGCGGTCGAGCCAGTCGACGGTGGCCCGCCGCAGTGAACCGGCGGTGGCCCGGATCCGCGCCGAGAACCCGTCCTTGGACGAGCGGGTCGAGCGGTCGGAACCGGCCGACCTGCGGCCACCGGTCCGGCGCGGTTCGGTGACGGTCACGAGCCGATCGACCCGGACCGGTCGGCGCTGTCGGGCAGGTCGGCGCTGTCGGGCAGGTCGGCGCCGTCGGGCAGGTCCAGCGCGGCCGCGGCGAAGGCTTTCCCACGCGCCGCGTAGGAGCTGAACATGTCCAGCGACGCGGCGGCCGGGGCGAGCAGCACCACGTCACCGGGGGCGGCCATCCGGGCGGCCGCGCTGACCACTGAGCGCATCACGACATCGTCCGTCCCGGGCACCGGCAGAACCGGCACATCGGGGGCGTGTCGGGAAACCGCGGCGTGGATCATGGGCGCGTCCACCCCCAGCAGCACCACCCCGGCCAGCCGGTCGCGCACCGCGAGCACCAGCTCGTCCACCGACGCGCCCTTGAGCTGGCCGCCGGCCACCCAGACGACGCGCGGGTAGGCCAGCAAGGAGGCCAGCGCGGCGTGCGGGTTGGTGGCCTTGGAGTCGTCGACGTAACTGACGCCGGCCCGCGTGGCGACGAGCACGTTGCGGTGCCCACCTGGTGCGAACGCCGCCAGCCCGGCGGCCACCGCGGTCGGCTCCACCCCGACCGCCAGGGCCAGACCGGCCGCCGCCAGCGCGTTGGTGACGTTGTGCGCGCCGGGCGGGTGTACCTGGTCGGCGCGGGCCAGCGCCCGCGCCGGGTCGGCCCAGGCACGGTCGGTCAGCACGTCGTCGACCACACCGAGCCCACCGGCGGGCGGCGGGCCGCTCCCGATCGGGACCGTGCGGGCGGCCGGCGAGCGGGCCAGCAGCGCGGCGGCGCCGGGGTCGTCGACGACGGCCAGCGCCACGTCCCCGCTCAGTGCCCGGGCCTTGTCGTGCCCGTAGGCGGCCATCGAGCCGTGCCAGTCCAGGTGGTCCTCGGCCAGGTTCAGCACCACCCCGGCGGCCGGCCGCAGGCTCGGCGCCCAGTGCAGCTGGAAGCTGGACAGTTCGACCGCGATGACGCTCTGCCGGCCGGGCGGCTCCCCCACCGCCCCTGATCCGGTCGGCGCCGACTCCTGCGGTCCGCCCGCCAGCACCGCCTCCAGCACCGGCCAGCCGATGTTGCCGCAGGCCCGAACGTCGTGCCCGCCGGTCCGCAGGATCGACTCGAGCATCCCGGTCGTCGTCGTCTTGCCGTTGGTGCCGGTGATAACCAGCCAGGGCCGGGGCGCGCCGAGGGTCGCCTCCCGGTCGATCCGCCAGGCCAGCTCCACCTCGCCGATCACCGGGATGCCGGTCGCCGCCGCCGCGGTCAGCAGGGCGTCGCTCGGCGGGATGCCGGCGGAGGTCACCACCAGGGTCGTGCCGGGCGGGGGTGCGCCGAGGGCACCGGCGAACACGACGTCACCAGGGATGGACGCGAGTTCGGGCGGGGCCGCCCGGTCGGCGGTGACGACCACCCGGGCGCCGCGGGCGGCCAGATAACGGACCACCGGGAGGCCGGTCACGCCGGCGCCGGCGGCCAGCACCAGGTCACCCGCCCCCGGCAGGCCCGGCGCCATCCCGCTCACCCGCCGGTCAGCGAGAGCCACTCGGCGTAGAACAGGCCGAGGCCCAGCGCCGCGGACATCGCGGCGAGCAGCCAGAACCTGATCATGACGGTGGTCTCGGTCCAGCCGGACAGTTCGAAGTGATGGTGGAAGGGCGCCATCTTGAACACCCGGACATGCCTGGTCCGGAACACCGCGATCTGGATGACCACGGACAGCATCTCCACCACGAA
>DATDBV010000669.1:0-5822 GCA_036524715.1 Nakamurella sp.
TCAGCGCAGGCGGCGGCGCCAGTCGTCGAACTCCGACGGCGGCCCGATCCGCCCCTTCGCCCCGGTGATCGCGATGCCGGCCGGGCCGGCCAGGACCGGCTGCAGTTGCAGCTCGACGACCTCCGGCAGGTCGTCGGCCAGCGCCGACAGCCGCAGGGCCAGGTCGATCAGCGGTTCCTTCGGCACCACCTGGGCGCCTCGGTACCCGTTGAGCAGCGGCGCCGCGTGGGGCGCGCCGATCAGGTCGGTGGCGTCGGCGTCGGTCAGCGGCACGGTGCGGTACGCCCGGTCGTCCAGCAGTTCGGTGGCCATCCCGCCAATGCCGAAGGACACCAGCGCGCCGAAGGAGGGGTCGGCGGTGATAAGGAACACCGCCGGTACCTCGGACTTCTCCCGCGGCACCTGACGCTGCACGTACTGCCACGGTCCGGCGATCTCGAACAGGCTCTCGTAGCCGAGCCGAACCTGCTCCGGGGTGTGCAGATCCAGCCGGATCCCGGCCTGGTCGATGCGGTGCCGCAGCACCTCGTCGAACGACTTGAGGGCAACCGGGTAGCCGATCCGCTCGGCCGCCGCCAGCGCCTCGTCGACCGAGCCGATCGCCCGGAAGTCCTCGATCGTGATGCCGTAGCAGGACAGCAGAGCGACCAGCTCCCGGTCGATCATCGCCCGGGCCGGGTCGTCCGGGGCCCGCAGGTGACCGATCAGCGCCCGGGCCGTGTCGGAATCGATCCCGGGCAGGTCGGGGATCGTCCCGGCCGGCCGGTTCAGCCAGGCGCCGTAGCGTACCGCGTACGACAGGGCGGACACCGCTCGTTCCAGGGTGCGGTAGGAGGGGACGGAACCCCGGGCCGGGTGGCCGTGCTCGTCCGGCACCGCGAGGTGCGTGGTGAGCCCGTCGACGGCCAGGAACGTGGTGACCACCGGCACCGGCGCGTCCCGCAGCGCGTCCCGCAGCGCCGCGGCGTGCTCGTGCCCCTCGGTTGCCACCGGCGGCACCCAGCCGATCACCAGCGCGTCGACGTCGTCCCGGTACGCCATCTCGCGCACCGCCGCCGCCAGCTCCAGCGGGCCCACCTTCACCCCGAGATCGACCGGGGACCCCGCGACCACGACCAGGCCGACGTCCAGGCAGAAGTCGACGGCCAGCACCCCAAGGGCGCTCGAGTTGCCGATGATGCCGACGCGGTCGCCCCGGGGGACCGGCTGGGTGGACATGAGCTGGGCGACGTCGAACGCCGCGGTCAGCCCGGGCGTCCGGATCACCCCGGACTGCTCGAACAGGGTCCCGACCACGTTGTCCGACAGTGCGGACGTGTGGGCCACCAGGCCCGGCACGATCTGCGAGTGCCGCCCGGACTTGACCGCGATCACCGGTTTGGTGCGGGCCAGCACCCGAGCCAGCCGGGCGAACTTGCGCGGGTTGCCGAACGACTCGAGGTACAGCAGGACCACCTCGGTGCGGTCGTCGCCGTGCCAGTACTGCAGCAGGTCGTTGCCGGAGACGTCGGCCCGGTTGCCGGCCGAGACGAAGGAGGACAGCCCCAGCCCCCGGTTCGCGGCGTCGGCCAGGATGGCCACCCCCAGCGCGCCGGACTGGCAGAAGAAGCCGAGCCGGCCGGGCGGCGGCACCACCGGGGCCAGCGAGGCGTTGAGCCGCACCGCCGGATCGGTGTTGATCATGCCGAGGCAGTTCGGGCCGAGCAGCCGCATCCCCGCGCCGCGCACCACCGCGGTCATGTGCCGCTGCGCCTGCGCGCCGTCCAGGCCGGCGTCACTGAATCCGCCGGTCATCACCACCAGGCCGTGCACACCCTTGACTCGGCAGGCCTCCACCACGTCGGCGACCGTCTCGGTCGGCACGGTGAGCACCGCGACGTCGACCGGGTCCGGAATGTCGTTGACGGTCGGATACGCACGGACGCCGCGCACCGAGACCGCCTCCGGGTTCACCGGGTAGACCGGCCCGGCGAAGTCCTCGCGGAGCAGGTTGACCAGCACCGCGTGCCCGATCTTGGTCCGATCGCCCGACGCGCCGATCACCGCGATCGACCGCGGCGAGATCAGCCGGGCGATCGACCGGGCCTCGGCCCGATGCTCCCTGGACAGGACGACCGCCCTGGACTTGTCGGTGGGCGCGATGTCGAAGACCAGGTCGATCACCCCGGAGTCGTACTCCCGGTGCACCGAGTACCCGGCGTCGATGAAAACCCGTACCATCTGGGTGTTCTCGCCCAGCACCTCGGCGGTGAACCGGCGGATCCCCCGTTCCTGAGCGGCCGCGGCCAGGTGTTCCAGCAGGATCGAGCCGAGACCTCGGCCCTGCTGCGAGTCCTCCACCAGGAAGGCCACCTCGGCCGAATCGGGATCGCCGGCGGCGGTGTTGCGGTGGGCGGTACCGGCCGCGATGATCTGGCTCCCCAGGATCACCACCAGGCCGATCGCGGTGTCGTTGTCGACGTCGGTGAACACCGCCACCTGGGCGTCGGAGACCTGCTTGACGGCCGAGAAGTACCGCAGGTACAGCGATCTGGCGCTCACCCGGCCGTGCATGGCGCGGATCTCGTCGGCGTCGACGCGGGTGGCCGGGCGCACGTGGGCGACCCCGCCGTCGGCCAGGACGACGTCGGCCTCCCAGTGGTGCGGATAGTCCACCGGCGGTCCGGCCTGGTCTGCCGGCCGGCCGGTCGTCTGCTCGGTCACGTGCTCCGTCACTTGCTCAGTCACGCGGATCCCTCGGGTCGAGTCCGTGCAACGGGTAGACCGCCTCGCGGGTCTGCAGGATCGCCCGGTCAACGGGCATCTCCTGGTGACCGGCCCACGGCTCGTGGACGATCACACCCGGTTCTCCTTCGGACATGTCGATGGGCAGCGGCACGTCGGGCCGGGCCTCGGCGGCCCGCGCAAGCCAGTCCGGCGGCAGGGGCGTGCCCGGATCCAGGTCCTTGTCGGCGACGATCGCCAGCAGGTGCGTCCAGGCCCGCGGCACCACCCGGACCGGCGAGTACCCACCGCCGCCGAGAGCCAGCCAGCGGCCCCCGGTGATCTCCCTGGCCAGCTCACGCAGCGCCAGATAGGTGGTGCGCTGGCCGTCCACGGTCAGCATCAGGTCGGCCAATGGGTCCTCGCGGTGCCCGTCGGCGCCCTGCTGGGTCACCAGGACCTCCGGCCGGAACGCCCGCAGCAGGCCAGGCACCACCGCATGGAAGGCCCGCAGCCAGGCGGCGTCGCCGGTGCCGGCCGGCAGCGGAAGGTTCACGGCCGTGCCCTGCGCCGCGCCGACCCCGAGTTCGGCGGGCCAACCGGTCCCCGGGAACAACGAGAGCGGGGACTCGTGCAGTGAGATCGTCAGCACCCGGGGGTCGTCGTAGAAGGCCGCCTGCACCCCGTCGCCGTGATGGGCATCGACGTCGACGTACGCGACCCGGCGCACCCCCGCATCGAGCATCGCCCGGATCCCCAGGGCCGCGTCGTTGTAGACGCAGAAGCCGGAGGCGTGGTCGGGCATGGCGTGGTGCAGGCCGCCGCAGAAGTTGACCGCCCGGTCGACCTCACCGTGGGCGATGGCCCGGGCGGCGTCGATCGACCCGCCGGCGATCAGCGCCGCGTTGTCGTGCATGCCGGGGAAGATCGGGTTGTCGTCGGTGCCCAGGCCATGCCCGACGGACATCGGGACCGCGCTGGACGCGGCCCGGACCGCCGCGATGTAGCCGGGGGTGTGCACCCAGCCGAGAGCCTGGTCGTCGGCCTGGTTCGGGACGAGCACGTCGTAGGCGTCCAGCACCCCCAACTCACCGGCCAGCGCCCAGGTCAAATCCCACCGCAGCGGGTGCAGCGGATGGTGACCGCCCAGGTCGTACCCGAGCATCCGTCGATCCCACACCACCAGCGGCGTCGCCATCGGCTCAGGCTAACTCGACCGGACCAGCCGGGCTCGGCCCCCGGACGTGGCCATGCTCACCCGACCAACGGTTACGCGCGGCAGTTCACTCCCGACGTGCTCGGGGTGCTCCGGTTCGCGGGCGGTCCGGTGGCCGCATCGTTGCTGAAAGCCGTGGTGGTGCTGGCGGAGCTCAACGCCAGCGGGGTGCGCACCGTCCCGGCCACGCCCCGACCGGGTTCGTGCCCACCCGCTGGTGGGGTGCCTGGACGACGCTCGCCCCCGGCCACAGCGCCGCGTACCGGCACTACTGGGAGCTGTGCGTGCTGTTGTGCCTGCGCACCGCGCCGAATTCTGCGCACGTGTCGACGTTCCATCGTGGCCACCGACCGCGAGGCGCCGTATGTGCTCGATGAGATCCCGGGCAACCAGACCCGACCTGCCGATCGGAGCGGTGCTGGAACGCTGCCTCGACGAGGCCCGGTGGCGGGTCGGTGTCGCCGGCGCTGGGCGGCTGGTGGGTGTTTCCTTCGTGTGGGTCCAACGAGTGACGCGACGTCCAGGGCGGAGCCCTGACCCGCCTCGGGATCAGCCGATGGCTTGGTGCGGTAGGTGAGGACGGCCAGGACCCGGCGGTGGTCTTCGTCGGTGTTGGCGAGGCCGAGTTTGGCCAGGATGCTGCCGATGTGGGTTGCGACGGTGCGGTCGGTGAGCCACAGGCGCCGGGCGACGCCGATGTTGGTGCGTCCCTCGGCCATCAGGGTGAGCACGTCGCGTCCCCGGTTGGTGAGGCAGTTCAGCGGACCGGTGCGCCGCTGTCCCTCGATCAGCCGCATGACCACTTCCGGGTCGAGCGCGGATCCGCCGCGGGCGACACGGCGGAGCGCGTCGAGGAAGTCGTCGACGTCCAGGATGCGGTCCTTGAGCAGGTACCCGAGCGGTCCTTGAGCAGGTACCCGAATCGGCCGCCGGCGACGAGTTCCACAGAATGCCGGGTCCCGATGTGTTGCGAGAGCAGCACGATGCCGAGTTCGGGGTATCGGTTGCGGACTTCTTTGGCGGCTCGGGCGCCGTCGTCGGTCAGGTCGGGTGGCATGCGCACGTCGATGATCGCGAGGTCGGGGTGGTGATCATCGACTGCTCGTAGTAGACCGGCGGCGGCGACCCGGTCCACCATCCCCGTCAGTCCGGTTCCGCCGCGCATGCTGGCGCCGCCCAGGCCGTCGTCCCGGATGCATAGGGTGAGCCCGCCGTCGGCGTGGGTGACGTGCAGGTCGATCCGGTTGGCTTCGGCGTGTTTGACGGCGTTGGTGACGCCGGCCTCACTGGCCACGAAATGGGCTGTGGTCGCGACGTCGTCGGGCAGTCGGTCGGTCCGCACGTCCAGGTCGATCGGGATCGACGCGGAGCTCGCGAGGTTGACCAGTGCGGGCCCCAGCCCATCGTCCAGGCAACTGGTCGCAGGCCGTGGGCGATCCGCCGAAGTTCCGCGACGGCGGTTGCGAGTTCGGCGACGGCGGTCGAGAACACCGTCGACGTCGACGGTGCCGTCGTCGAGGTGTCGTTGGGCCAACCGGATCGCCATGCCGAGCGAGACGAGCCCTTGTTGCGCCCTGTCGTGCAGGCCCGTTCGAGTCGTTCACGTTCCTGGTAGCCGACTCGTTGGAGCCGTTCCCGGCTGGTCTCGACCTCGTGTAGCGCGGTCAGCACGACGACCCGCAACCGGACGACCTCGACAGGGTGGATCCTGGCCGACCCAGGCGGGGTTTGGCCCATGATCGCGCACCGCGACTGGGCCGTGCAGGGACCTGACAGTGCAGGTCAGAGGCCAGTGTCGTACCCCTGTTGTACGTTGCTGGCATGGATGGATCGGTGGTGGGAGACGGGTCGGCGGCCGTGCTGGTCGACTCGTTGAAGGCTGCCGATCGGGAGATGGCCAAGG
>DATDBV010000670.1:0-6965 GCA_036524715.1 Nakamurella sp.
TGACGGCCCGGCGATCACCGGCGACGTCAAGGTGGCGGCCGGGCAGACCGTCACCGTCGGCCCCGACCCGGGTGACGACATCCAGCTGTTCCTCCCGGTGAGCAGCGTCTGCACCCTCACCGAGCCGCTGGACACCATGCCGTCGCTCCGGGATGGCGCCTGGACCTGGGGCGATCCCTCGTTCACGGTGGTCGGCGACATCCCCACGGCCGGTTTGGTCACCGCGGCGTGCGAGCTCCCGCCGGACGGTGAACCGCAGGTGACGCCCTGCCTGGGCTTCCCGCCCCTGTTCCCGGCCCGGTCCGTCACGGTGACCATCCCCCGGCCGCAGGAGGACTTCCCCGAGCCGCCGACCGTCGGCCTGGCGATCGACAATCCGGTCCTGCGCAGCGACGGCGCCTACACGGTGACCAAGTCCAGCGTCCCGCCGTCCGGCAGCGTCGTCGCCCCGGGCGACACGATCACCTACACGGTGACCGTGAACTCCACCGGCGCCGTGCCGGTGCACGACGTGGTCGTCACCGACGACATGTCGTCGGTGCTGCCCTACACCACGCTGGGCACGATCACCGCTCCGGACGGCACTTCGACCGAACTCGACGGCACGAACCTGGTGTGGGCGGTCGGCGACGTGCCGAACGGGCAGAGCCGGACGCTGACGTACCAGGCAACGGTCAACTCCGGCGCCACCGGCGTCACGATCAAGAACCTGGTGACGGCCACCGGTGACGTCCCGCCGGGAACCTGCGCGGACCCGGCCGCGGCCACGATCCAGGCGCTGGACGACGACCCGGACTGCTCCACCACCCACACCACGCCGAACCCGCCGACGATCAGCAAGTCGCCGGCCGGCCCTCCGGTGTTCGATCGGGCCACCGGCACATGGACGGTGCCGTACTCGATCGTGGTGGCCAACCCGAACGCGGACACGGCCGTGCCGTACACGCTGACGGACAACATCGCCTTCCCGACGGACGTACCGATCGTGTCCGGGTCGGTGACATCGGCACCGGACGGGGTGGCGCTGTTCGATCCGGAGTGGAACGGCAGCGACCAGACGGTTGTTGCCGAGAACGTCACGCTGCCGGGCGGGGCGAGCCACACCTACCAGCTCGCCGTCGTCGCCACCGTGCCGCTGACGCTGGACCAGGCGGATCTGCTGTGCGCGGCGACCGGGTCGGGCGGCGGGTCCGGGTTCTTCAACCTCGCGTCCGTCTCGTCGCTGGGCACGACGTCGTCGGACGACGCCTGCGCTCCGATCCCGGTGATGCTGGTGGCCGACAAGCAGTGGGTGATCGACGGGGTCGCCTACGCCAACGGCGACCAGCCAGCAGGCTTCTCCGCGACTCTCACCCTCGGCGGTGTCGAGGCGGTCTGGCGCGCCGTGTATGTCGGTTTCCCTCCCGGTAGCACCGTCGAGGTCGGGGAGAACGTGGTGGTGCCGGAATCGTGCACGACGACCTCATCCTCCGGGACCGGGGAGACCACAGTGAGCGCCCCGCTGACCATGGTGACCGTGACCAACGTGGTCGACTGCAAGGGCCCGCCGCCGACCACCACCCCGACCAGCCCGACGACGACCGCCCTGACCACGCTGACCACCGCCTACCCGCCCGGGCCGGGGCCGTACCCGCCGCTGCCCGACACCGGGTTCGCCGCCGAGCCCTACCTGTTCTGGGGCATCGGCCTGCTGGCGGCCGGCGCCATGCTGGTCCTGCTCGCCGGGTGGCGCCGGCAACGGGGACAACACGGCTGATACCAGGCGGCCCCGCACGCTCGGCCGGGCGGAACGCGCTGACCACCCTCGCCGACTGGGGAAGATCCGGTCGTCCTGGGCGACCCGATCTTCCCCGGCCACGGTCTGGCCTGGGGTCATCGCGCCGGCGGGATCAGGGTAGGACGGTTGCAGCCGAGACGGCGGGCGGGATCCGGTCGGTCCTGCGGGCCAGGAGCGCCGCCACTCCGCCCGCGGGGAGGATCAGCCAGAAAGTGAGCAGTCGGTAGATCACGACCGCGGCGGCGGCCGGCGTGGCGGCCGCACCGGCGGCAATCAAGCCGGCCAGCAGCGCGGCCTCGATGATCCCGACACCGCCGGGTGTCAGTGGAATCTGCCGCAACACCTGGATTCCGAGGTAGACGGTCGCCAGCGCGATCACGTCGACGTCGGCGCCGACCGCCAGCGTTGCGCTGACCAGCACCGCGAAGTCGGCCGCCCACTTGACGACCGCCCACAGGGCGGTAAGTTGCCACGAACCTGGGGGAATCGAGCGGGCCGCGGCCGTCAAGTCAAGGTCCTGACGTACCCCGATATCCGCCCGGAACGTTTCCGGACGGGCGGGCGATCAGCAGCGCGCCGCAGCTTCAGGATCGCCAGCAGGATGACGGCCCCGACGAGAACGACCAGCGATCCGACGTGATCGCGCCCGACGATCTCGGCAAGGCCGTCGAGCAGCGTCGGACCGGCCAGCACCGCATACAGCAGGATCAGCGTCCCGGTCAGCAGCCCGGCCGAGGCGACCATGGCGACACCGATGCCGGCCGGGCGCAAACCGGTTCGCCGCAGGCGGCGGTAGGTGTATGCCGCGCCGAAGGCCGATCCGGCCGGCATGGCCATCGAGATGGCGCCACTGGCCAGGGTCAGCTCGACCGAATTCGCGCGGGACAGATCACCACCGAGATCGGTGACCAGACGGCGCTGAATCTCCGCGAACGACAGAACGGCCAGGGCCTGCGCACCCAGTGCCGCCAGCGACCAGCCAGGGTGGGCATCGACCAGCGATCCGCCGATCGCGGAGATGGAGGGAAGCTGATTCCACACGGTCGACACGCCGGCCGCCACGGCGGCGACGCCGAGGATGCCGAACACCCAACCGCGGCGCGCCGAGTTTGACCGGGCCTGGACCATGACCTTGATCCTTCCGGTTGTCGGTGCCCGGGTCGTCCTCCCATCGACGGCTTTCGGGCCTACCGCACCGGTGGTAGGCGACCCTGAGTGGCTACCTGCCCGGTCCGGGTCGCATCAGTCCGGTCTCGTAGGCGATGACCACCAGCTGGGCTCGGTCCCGGGCGCCGAGCTTGGTCATGGCCCTGTTCACGTGGGTCTTCGCGGTCAGCGGACTGAGCACCAGGTGCTGGGCCAGCTCGTCGTTGGACAGGCCCATCGCAACCAGCGACAGCACCTCACGCTCGCGAGGGGTCAGGGCCTGCAACCGATCCGAGGCGGTCGCGTCCGATCGTTGCGGCTGGTCAAGGAATGTCGTGATCAGCGCGCGGGTGGCCAGGGGTGAGAGCAGGGAGTCCCCGCGGGCGACAAGCCGGATCGCGTCCAGGAGTTCATCCGGTCCAACGCCCTTGCCGAGAAAGCCGCTGGCGCCGGACCGGAGTGCCTGAAAGACGTACTCGTCGAGTTCGAAGGTGGTCAGCACCAACACCTTCACCCCGGCCAGCGACGGGTCGGCCATGATCGCTCTGGTGGCGGCCAACCCGTCCATCTCGGGCATTCTGATATCCATCAGCACAACGTCGACCCCACCGGCCCGGACGCGATCCAGCGCCTCCAGGCCGGTGGTCGCCTCGCCGACCACCTCGAGGTCGTCGGCCGATTCGATCAGAACCCGGAAACCGGCGCGGAGCAGTGCCTGATCATCGGCAAGCAGTACCCGAGTGGCGGTCACCGGGTCACGCCCAGGACAGGTGGCGGCCCGGTGATCAACGGGACTGTCGTCATCGGGAGCTTGTTCATCGCGAGAGCGGCAGGGTCACGGAGGTGACGAATCCGCCATCCGATGTGGGCTGCGCGCGGAGCTGCCCTCCGACGCTGCCCGCCCGTTCCCGCATCCCGATCAGCCCGAATCCACCCGTCGGGTTCGGCTGTCGGCCCGATGTCCGGGTACCGGCGCGGGCCGGTCGGTTGGTCACGGTGACGGTGAAAGCCTCGGGCCGGTAATCGAACTCCACCACCACCGGAGCGTTGCCGGCATGCTTTCCGACGTTGGTGAGCGACTCCTGCACTGCTCGGTAGGCGACCAGGTCGACGGCGGCGGGTAGCGGGGCCGGAGCGCCACTGACCACGGTGTCGATCTGCAGTCCCAGCGCGCGGAAGCCATCGACCAGGTCGTCGATGCCGTCCATCCCGGGTAGGGGCTCGGAGGGCTCAGCGGTGCTGTCGCCGGGCTCCCGCAGAACCGTGACGACCGCCTGCATCTCGGAGAGCACCGACCGGGCCGCGGCCCGAACATGGTCCAGCGCCTCCCTCGCCTGGTCGGGCTGCCGCTCCAGCAGGTGACCGGCGACACCGGCCTGCACGTTGATCACCGCGATGTGGTGGGCAAGTACGTCGTGCAGTTCGCGAGCGATGCGAAGCCGCTCATCTCCCACCCGGCGGCTGGCCTCCTGCTCGCGTGATTCTTCCGCCCGGCGGGCGCGCTCCTCGACGGCGGCGACATAGGCCCGCCGGTTGCGGATCGCATCGGCGAAGGCGATCGACAGTGCGCACAACGACGCGACGGCGATCGGTCGCGGGTGCGACCAGTACGTGGCATCGGTGATGGTGCCTATCAGCATGGTGGCAAGGGTGACCGCCACGGCCGCGATGATGGCCGGCCAGCGTTGTCCCGCCAGGGTGATCGTGACCAGTGCGGTCACCACCGTCAGGATCAGCGGAGGAACGTCCTGACTGGCGGACTGCACCAGCAGGAAGCCGACCACCGTCACGGCGAGTACGGGCCACGGGTGGATGCGCCGGAACAACAAGGCCGCGCAGGCGATGCCGCTCACGATCCACGCCCAGGCCGGTGGCGTGGGGTCGTTGCCCATCCGGTCGCCCACGATCATGGCGGACGCCGTCATCAGGTAGATCACGATGGCGAGGGCGGCGTCGAACCAGTGCGGGTGGTTGCGGAAGAACCGAGACCAGCCCCGGCGCCAGATGGACTCCGCAGCGTCGGTGGACACGACGACGCCCGGAGCCGCGGCCCCGGGCATCGTCGTTCCGTTCACGGTTGTCAGCCTAGGCTCGCGGAGCTCAGGCATCCCGGCGGCGGAGCAGCACCGCGGCGGCGATGAGCAGGGCGACGAGCCAGGCTACGAAGACCGCTGCCCCCGCGCCCGCGCTGAGCAGGGTTTCCGACGCACCGACGCCGGTGAACGCCGACCCGGCGTTGGACGGCAGGTACGGGGTGATGTTGTCGTTCCAGCTGTCTGGGAGGACCACCCCGGCCAGGCCGGGAATGATCAGGAGTGATGCCACTACGACCGCGATCGCGCCGGCGGTGCTGCGCATCATGGCGCCGATGGCGAGTCCGAACACGGCGATCCCGGTCAGGTACAGCCCCGATCCGACAACTGCGCGGAGCACTCCGTCCGCGCCCAGCGTCGTGCTCTTGCCATCGCCGAGGATCAGTTGACCGACCATGAACGCCACGACGGCCGCGATCACCATCACCACCGCGAGCGCGACGGCGAGCACGATGACCTTGGCCCATAGCACAGGTAGCCGGCGCGGTACCGCGGCCAAGGTGCTGCGGATCATCCCGTTCGCGTACTCGTTGCTGATGTACAGCACGCCGAGGATGCCGACGATCAGTTGCGCCAGGTTGACCCCGGCCAGGCTGATCGCCGTGGGGTCGGCGCTGCCGAACGGGCCGGCCCCGCCCTCACCGCCGGGGCCGGTGGGTGTGACCGCGCCCGAAGCCACCGCTGCGGCCAGCGCACCGAAGGCGATCAGGAGCGCGGCCGCGGCGACGATCATGATGATCCACGAGCGCACCGAGCGGAGCTTGATCCACTCCGAGAGGATCACCCGGCGCTGAGTGACGGCCAGCGACGTGCTTCCTGGGACGCGGCCCCGACGCACCGCCGTGGAATGAGTGGGACCCGCGGTCGACGCCGATGCCGAATTTGGCTGTGCTGAAGATTCGTCGACGACGCTCATCAGGCGGCGCTCCTGTCCGAGTTCTGGTCGTGGGTGGGCACGGCCGGGTGGGCGGGGTAGTCGACCGCATCTCGGGTGAGGTCCATGAAGGCCTGCTCCAGCGAGACGGTGCGCGGGGTCAGTTCGTAGAGCACGATGCCGGCCTCCGCCGCACGCCGGCCGATCGCCTGGGAATCCAGGCCGGTGATCTCGATGACCTCCCGTTCCGCGCCCGCGCGGATCGCGACACCCTCGGCGCCGATCAGGTCGGCGAGTTGACCGGCTTGCGGCGACCGGACGTGCACCGCCCGCTGCGCCGCGCCGGCGCCGAGTTCGGACATCGGGATCTCCGCGATCAACTTCCCGCGGCCGATGATCACCAGGTGTTCGGCGACCGCACCGAGTTCGGTGATGAGGTGCGAGGAGACGAACACCGTCCGGCCCTGCGCTGCCAGGTCGCCGAGCAGGCCGCGGATCCACAGGATCCCTTCGGGGTCCAGGCCGTTCACCGGCTCGTCGAAGAGCAGTATCTGTGGATCGGCGAGCAGTGCGCCGGCGATACCGAGGCGTTGGGACATGCCGAGTGAGAAGGCTCCGGCGCGCCGTCCGGCGGCGCCGCCCAGCCCGACCATGTCCAGCACCTCGTCCACCCGCCAGGCGGGCACCCCGGTGGTCGCGCCGACAGCACGCAGGTGGTTGCGGGCGGACCGGGCCGGATGAACGGATTTGGCCTCGAGTAGCGCGCCCACTTCGTGGATCGGCGCGCGGTGCTCCGCGTAACGGCGGCCGTCGATGGTGATCTGGCCGGCATCGGGGCGGTCCAGCCCGATGATCATCCGCAATGGTGGTGGACTTGCCCGCGCCGTTCGGGCCGAGAAAGCCCGTCACCACACCGGGTTTGACGTCGAAACTGAGGTCGTCGACGGCGACCTGGTCGCCATAGCGCTTGCTGATGTGGTCAATGACGATCATGCGGGTTCTCCTCCAGGACGGGTCGGTCGATCCCCGGGTTGGCACCCGCACCGGCGAAAGATCGCTCACCGGCGTGGCGCGC